>NZ_JBFODE010000056.1:0-109358 GCF_040908155.1 Aeromonas sp. R6-2
GGGAATATCCCTAAGCGGGTGGCGGAGTTGGAGAAACAAGCGGGGCAGTTTGTGTTACCCGATAGGATGGAGCGAAGTTACCCCCGCTGCGTGAAGCCAAGACCGCAGAAGTACAGCGTAAAAAAATCCAATAAAAACAATGCCAGTCAGTCTTAACTGACTGGCATTAGGGCGAACGCCCGGTTTTTTTATTGCTCGCCGTCGCTCTCGTCCCCGAGCCGAAAGCGATGAATGATCTGGTTGCTACTACCACGCCACACCAGGCCCGGATCGGCCAACGCTTGCTCGAAGCGGCCATCGACCAGGGTGTCGATGAGGCTCACTACCTCCTGCTGGGCCGCCGTGAGCTCGTCGAGGCGATAACCGGTCCAACACCAGATGTCCTTGTCCGGGCACTCGGCGCGCACCCGTTTCACCAGGGCCAGCACGTCGGCCAGGTTGGCCGGGTGAAGCGGGTCGCCACCGGAGAGCGAGAGGCCACGGCGCTTGATGCGGGTATCGCTTAAATCGGCGATCACCCGATCGCTCATGGCCCGATCGAAGGGATGACCGCTGTCGAGGCGCCAGGTGGACTGGTTGTAACAGCCCCGACACTGGTGCTCGCAGCCCGATACAAACAGGGTAGCCCGGGTGCCCGGGCCATTGATCACATCGACCGGGTAGTACTGGTGGTAATGCACGGCGTGCTCCTCGCTCTTGCCCATGAAAAAGGCCCCTCTCGGTCGGGGCCTCATTGCCATCAAAGGCCGCTTACATGTGTTTAACCCGGCGCTTGACCTCTTCCTGCTTGCCCGCATTGAAGGGACGGGCATCCGGGCTACCGAGGTAGCCACACACCCGGCGGGTCACCGACACCTTGGCGGGATCGTGGTTACCGCAGCGCGGACAGGTGAAGCCCTTGGAGGTGCACTCGAACTCGCCGGTGAAACCACAGTCGTAGCACTCGTCGATGGGGGTGTTGGTGCCATAGTAGGGCACCTTGTCGTAGCTGTAGTCCCATACGTTCTCCAGCGCCTCCAGATTGTGCTGGATGTTGGGATACTCCCCGTAACAGATGAAGCCACCGCTGGCGATGGGCGG
This sequence comes from Aeromonas sp. R6-2, assembly GCF_040908155.1. Lineage (NCBI taxonomy): Bacteria > Pseudomonadati > Pseudomonadota > Gammaproteobacteria > Aeromonadales > Aeromonadaceae > Aeromonas > Aeromonas sp. R6-2. The sequence goes on from NZ_JBFODE010000056.1 coordinate 1,081, forward strand.
ATAGGGGGCCTCGAAGTCGATCTTGTCGTAGGGGTTGACCTGCTTCTCCACATCGAGGTGGAAGCTGTTGGTGTAGTAACCCTTGTCGGTCACCCCCGGCACCACACCGAACTCCTTGGCATCGACGCGGCAGAAACGGGTGCAGAGGTTCTCGCTCGGGGTGGAGTAGAGGCTAAAGCCATAGCCGGTCTCACGCTTCCATCCGTCGACCGCATCGCGCAGGCGCTGCACGATGGCCACCGCCTTCTGGCGCAGGGTCTCGTCGTCAAAGACGTGAACCTGGTTGCCAAACAGGGCGTTGATGGTCTCGTGAAGGCCGATATAGCCCAGCGAAATGGAGGCACGACCGTTTTTGAAGATCTCGCTGATGTTGTCATCGGCCTTGAGGCGCACACCGCAGGCCCCTTCCATATAGAGGATGGGGGCGACCCGGGCCTTGACCCCGTCGAGGCGCTCGATGCGGTACATCAGTGCCTTTTTGGCAACCCGCAGGGCGGCATCGAGACGATCAAAGAAGTCTGCCTCGTCGCGAGCCTGCAGGGCGATGCGCGGCAGGTTGAGGCTCACTACCCCCAGGTTGTTGCGCCCCTCGTGAATGAGCTCGCCATTCTCCTCGTAGGCACCGAGGAAGGAGCGACATCCCATGGGAGTCTTGAAGGAGCCGGTCACCTTGACCACCTGGTCGTAGTTGAGGATGTCCGGGTACATGCGCTTGGAGGCGCACTCCAGGGCCAGCTGCTTGATGTCGTAGTTGGGATCGCCCGGCCGATGGTTGAGACCATCCCTGATGGCAAACACCAGTTTCGGGAAGACCGCGGTCTTTTTGTTCTTGCCAAGGCCGGCGATGCGGTTTTGCAAGATGGCGCGCTGGATCATCCGCGACTCCCAGCTCTCGCCAAGGCCAAAGCCGAAGGTAACAAACGGGGTCTGGCCGTTGGCGGTGTGCAGGGTATTCACCTCGTACTCGAGGGACTGGAAGGCGTCATAGCACTCCTTCTCGGTACGGGCCATGGCATAGCCTTCGGCGTCCGCAATGCCCCACTCCTGTGCCACCTCGCGGTGCTTCTCCCAGCTGATGGTCACGTAGGGGGCCAGCACCTCATCGATACGGTTGATGGTGGTGCCGCCATAGATGTGGCTCGCCACCTGGGCGATGATCTGGGCAGTGACCGCGGTGGCGGTGCTGATGGATTTGGGGGTGTCGATCTCGGCGTTGCCCATCTTGAAGCCGTGGGTCAACATTCCCTTCAGATCGATCAACATGCAGTTGAACATGGGAAAGAAGGGGGAGTAATCGAGATCGTGGAAGTGCAGCGCCCCGCTCTCGTGGGCCTGTACCACATCGCGCGGCAGCATGTAGGTGGTGGCATAGTGCTTGGCCACGATCCCTGCCAGCAGGTCGCGCTGGGTCGGGATCACCTTGGAATCCTTGTTGGCGTTCTCGTTGAGCAGGGCGGCATTGGTCTGCTCCACCAGGCCGCGGATCTCGCGGGCCAGGCGGCCACGGGTCTCGCGCTCGCGATCCCGGTCGTGACGGTATTCGATGTAGACGCGGGCGATCTCCTTGTGATCCGAGGCCATCAGGCGGTTTTCCACCAGAGTCTGGATCTCGTGAATGTCCACCTCACCGCGCCCTTCAAGCTCCAGGCAGACCTGGGCAGCAATCTCTTCGGCCAACTCACGCTGGGGATGAGCGACGGCCTCGGCAGCCCGGGCGACCGCCTCGACAATCAGATTGGCATCAAATGGTGCTCGGCAGCCATCGCGCTTGATCACAACCGGTTTCATGATTCATTCCCCGTAAAAAACCGGCCTGCCAGCCGGTGTCGCCCTTGAATGGTTCACGTCAGCGCCCGGCCCTGGACGCAGCAGACCGTATCCCGGCTAGAGAAAACCCGGACACAGTGCAGACGAGAACAGCTTATGCACAACTTATAAACACAACATATAGGTGAAAAACAAAATGGCGCAACTATATGTTGGGTGTATTAGGCCCGAAACGATCGCCGGGAATATTGATCCAGAACAGGTTTTTGAAACCCTGGCCAGGGCGCAACCAGCGCCATAAGAACCCCACGCAACAGCAGGGCAGAGCCCGCTTGGGCTGCATGGATTGCAAGAGGAAATGAAAAAAAACTCGCCCGTCGGTAAAGGGCGACAAGGGCGTTTATGCTCAACAGACGCTTAGGGAGATCACCTCATGAAACCCATGCTACTTCTGCTGTTGCTCATCACGGTTCAGAGTGTGCAAGCCGGCAAGCTGCTTATCATCAGCAGCTACCACCCCGACTATGCCTGGGACATCAGTTACAACCAGGGTGTGCTGAGCCAGCTCAAGGGTCACCACGAGATAAGCCGCTTCTATCTCGACACCAAGCGCCTTCCCCGCGAGCGCTTCGATCAGCAGGCGGCCGATGCCCTGGCCTTCTATCACAAGGTCAGGCCAGACTGGGTCTTGCTCTCGGATGATAACGCCATCAACTATCTGGCCCACCCCATCGCCGATGCAGGTACTCCCGTGGTCTTTCTCGGCATGAACGAGAACCCGCGCCACAAGGAGCTGCTGGGACGAAAAAACGTCACGGGCGTGCTGGAGCGCCCCCTGCTCAAGCGCAATATTCAGGAGATGTCGCGCATGATGGGGGGGCTCGACAAGGTGCTTGTCTTATTCGACTCCAGTGACGTGTCACTGGCCTCGGTGGATGACGAGTTTCGAACCCAGACCAACCTGAACATAGGGCAAACCCAGGTCACCATAGAGTTGATCGGCAACTACCCGCTCTGGCAGAAGCGGCTGCAGGAATCCAAAGAGCAGGGGTATCAGGCCATCTTTATCGGCCTCTATCACACCCTGACTGACGCGCAGGGGAGACACGTCAGTGAGAAGGAGGTACTGGACTGGAGCAATCACCACGCCCCCCTCCCCCTGTTCTGCTTCTGGGAGTTTACCGTTGGCCAGGGCAAGGCGGCCGGGGGGCTGGTGCTGGACGGGCGAGAGCAGGGCATGATGGCAGCCGGTCTGCTCAATGCCATCATGGACGGTGCCCGGCCAGAGAGCATCTCCCCCCGGGCCGCACAGCGGGGCAAGTATGTTTTCAGCCGCAGTGAATTGGCGCGCTGGAAGCTGACACCACCGGAGCGATGGGCCCACAAGGTGGAGTGGCTGGAATAACAGAGGGCCCCGTCAAGGGGCCCTCTCGCATCATGCCTGCTCTGCCAGGGCCTGCTGCAACTCGGCCTCGGTCCAGATGGTGATGCCAAGCTCCTGGGCCTTGGCAAGCTTGGAGCCCGCCGCCTCCCCCGCCACCAGCACGTTGGTCTTGGCCGAGACCGAGCCTGCCACCTTGGCGCCGAGTGCCTGCAGGGCCGCCTTGGCGTCATTGCGCGACAGGGCGGTGAGGGTGCCGGTCAGCACGAAGGTCTTGCCGGCAAACGGCTGCTCGCTGACCTCCTTCTTCTCGATGGCCGGCCAGTGAATGCCTGCAGCCAGCAGGGCCTCGAGCACCTCGATGTTGTGAGGTTGTCGCAGGAAGAACCAGACGTGTTTGGCCACCACCTCACCCACGTCGGCCACCTCGAGCAGTTGCTCGACCGAGGCGGCACGCAGGGCCTCCAGGGTGAGGAAGTGGTTGGCCAGATTGAGGGCCGTGGCTTCCCCCACCTCACGAATTCCCAGGGCAAACAGGAAGCGCGGCAGGGTGGTGCTGCGCGCCTTGTCGATGGCGGCCACCAGATTCTGGGCCGACTTGGGCCCCATTCGCTCCAGGCGGGCCAACACGATGGCGTTAAGCCCAAACAGGTCGGCCGGGGTCTTCACCAGCTCCCGCTCAACCAGCTGATCGACGATCTTGTCGCCCAGCCCCTCGATGTCCATGGCGCGGCGCGCCGCGAAGTGCTTGAGAGCCGCCGCCCGCTGGGCGCCGCAGAAGAGACCGCCGGAGCAGCGAGCCACCGCCTCCCCCTCGATACGCTCGATGGCCGAGCCACACACAGGGCAGGCGTCCGGGAACAAGATGGTGCGGGCATCCGCAGGACGCTTGGCCTCGACCACAGAGACCACCTGGGGGATCACGTCGCCGGCGCGGCGCACGATCACGGTGTCGCCGATCATGACGCCGAGGCGCGCTATCTCGTCGCCGTTGTGCAAGGTGGCGTTGGAGACGGTAACGCCGCCGACGAAGACGGGCTTGAGCTTGGCGACCGGGGTGATGGCGCCGGTGCGGCCGACCTGGAACTCCACGTTCTCAAGCTCGGTCATCTCCTCCTGGGCGGGGAACTTGTGGGCGGTGGCCCAACGGGGCGCGCGCGCCACAAAACCCAGCTCCTGCTGCAGGGCAATGTCGTCCACCTTGTAGACCACCCCGTCGATCTCGTAGGGAAGCCGGTCCCGACGGGCCAGGATGTCGTCGTGAAACGCCTGGCAGCCGGCGGCGCCCTCTTTCAGTTTCACCTCGGGGCTAAGGGGCAGCCCCCATGCCTGTAGCTGTTGCAAGCGACCAAAGTGAGAGCCTCCCAGCTCGTCGCCACCGACCCCCACCCCATAGGCGTAGAAGTCGAGGGGACGGGAGGCGGTGATGCGGGAATCGAGCTGGCGCAGGCTGCCGGCGGCGGCGTTGCGCGGGTTGACGAACACCTTCTCGCCGGCGGCCAGGGCCCTGGCGTTCATCGCCTCAAACCCGGCCCTGGGCATAAACACCTCGCCGCGCACCTCGAGGCGTGCCGGCCAGCCAGCGCCGCTGAGGCGCAGGGGAATGGTGCGGATGGTGCGCACGTTCTCGGTGATCTCCTCCCCCGTGCTGCCATCGCCCCGGGTGGCGGCGCGCAGCAGCAGGCCATCCACATAGAGCAGGCTCACCGCCAGACCATCGAGCTTGGGCTCGCAGCAGAAGGTGAAGGTGTGGGAGCGCTTGAGCCTGTCCTGCATCCGTTGTTCGAAGGCCAGCAGCTCCTCGTCACTGAAGACGTTGTCGAGACTCAGCATGGGGATCTCGTGGGTCACCTGGGCAAAGGCCGACAGGGGAGCCGCACCGACACGCTGGCTGGGGGAATCGGGAGTGCGCAGCTCGGGATGCTCGGCCTCGAGGGCCAGCAGCTCGCGCATCAGGCGGTCATACTCAGCGTCGGTGACGGTCGGGGTGTCCAGCACATAGTACTGATGGCCATACTCGGTCAGCTGTTGGCTTAGTTGGCGGTGACGGGTCTGATAATCGCTCATCGTCTTCTTTCCGGGGTCCAGAAATGACGATGCGGCACCAAAGTACCGCATCGGGAAGGGTCATGGGTTCAACGCTTGCCTCAGTCGCGGCTTGCCTCGTAGGCGGCCAGCTCACGGCGGCAACGATCGATGGTCTCGTCGCTGAGGGGGCTGCGCTCCATGTCGGTCAGCATGGCGTCGAGATCGCTGGCCAGCTGATCGGCGGTGCGCAGCATCTCTTCAAACGCCAGAGCGGCGTTGCTGCGCAGGGGCAGTTGCATAAACAGCGACACCCCCGGAGTGGTGAACTGCTCCATCCGGTAGGGGTTGAAGGTACCCGGCTTGACCATGTTGATGATGGAGAAGAGCACCTCGCCGTGACCGTCGGCATCCTCGTGGCGGTGGAAGATCTCCATCTCGCCGAACTTGAAGCCGGTCGCCAGCAGGGAGGAGAGCAGGGTGCCCCCTTCCAGCTCGCGGCCGGGACGAGCCATCAGGTTCATCACGTAGACGTCCTGCCAGGTCTTCTCGACCGGCGCACGTACCGGTTCGGGCTCATAGGGGGGCTCGGCACGCAGTGCGGGCTCGGGCTCATAACGGGGCTCGGCGCGCAGCTCGGGTTCGGGCTCATAGGCCGGCGGTTGCGGCTCCTCGTCGAGGGGCGCACTCATCACGGGCTCGCGCTGGGGACGGCTGCGGGGCTGTACCGGTGTGCGGCGAATCACGGGCGAGGGCTTGCGCACCGGCGCAGGCTCTGGTTGAACCTCATCGTCCTCCTCCGGCTCGGGCTCATAGGCGGGGGGGCTCATGCGCGGAGCCGGCTCGGCATAGGCCGGTTCAGCCGGACGCGGCTGACGGGCATAGGCAGGCTCGACACGAGGCTGAGGCTCGAGAGGCGGCAGCTCGTCTTCGTCGTCCTCTTCCTCGCGGCGATAGATGGGGGGGGCACGGCGAGCCGGCTTGGGCTCCTCCGGCTGCATCTTGGGCTCGGCGCGACGGCTGCTGACCACCCGCACCTGACCGATGCCATCATCATCGAAACTGTCGTCATCGCGGGAGCGGGTCTCGACCCGGCCGAGAGGCTTCTCCTTGATGGGCGACTTGCGATTCTTTCTGTTAGTCCACAACCCGTGAATGAGCAATGCCGCGATGGCAATCCCGCCCAAGGCAACCAAGATGTAGCGCAATTCCTGCATTAGCTGCTTCTCTTTCTAGTTTTGCTCAGCCAGAGCGACGGCTTCACCAATATCAACCGAGACGATGCGGGATACCCCGGGCTCTTGCATCGTCACGCCGACCAGCTGCTCGGCCATCTCCATGGAGACCTTATTATGACTGATGTAAACGAACTGTACTGTGCTCGACATCTCTTTGACAAGAGAACAGAAGCGACCCACGTTCACTTCATCGAGCGGTGCATCCACCTCATCCAGCATACAAAAAGGTGCTGGATTGAGTCTGAAGATGGCAAAAACCAGCGCAAGCGCGGTCAGTGCCTTCTCCCCTCCAGACAACAGGGCGATGGTAGCATTCTTTTTCCCCGGTGGTCTCGCCATGATGGTGACCCCGGCCTCCAGCAGATCGTCGGAAGTGAGTTCGAGCCAGGCGCTCCCCCCCCCAAATACCTTTGGAAACAGCGATTTTAAATCTTCGTTGACCTTATCGAAAGTGTCTCGGAAGCGGATTTGTGTCTCCCGGTCGATTCTTTTGATGGCCTGCTCCAGGGTTTCGAGGGCCTGTTCGAGGTCCTGGCACTGGTTTTCCATGTATTCGGCGCGGGTGCGCGCCTCTTCATACTCCTCGAGCGCCGCCAGGTTGATAGCGCCCAGTGCCGTCACCTGCTCCTCCAGAGCCTGGATCTCCTGACGCAGCTTGCCGCGATCCGCCTGTAGCAGGGCGGCCTGATCGAGATCGGCAAAGCGCACCCCCAGCTCCTCGAACTGCTCGTGCAGCGCCTGCCGGCGAGTGAGCAGTCGCTCTCGCTCCAGCCTTAGCTGTGCCAACTTCTCTTGCAGCCCCACCAGAGACTTGTGATCCTCCTGGCGACGTTTGTCGAGGGCCGTCAGCTCACTTTCGAGGTGGGCCAGCGCCTGGTGGGTGGTCAGTTGCTCCGCCTCCAGCCGGCGCTGGGTCTCGAGCAGGGGGGCCAGATCCACCGCCTCATCGCGCTCGGGCAGGGCCAACTGCGCGTGCTCTTCGCGTACCCGGACCAGCTCGGTGCGATGGAGCTCGCACAGATGGCGGCAGCTCTCCCGCTCCTGCTGCAGACGCTGGGCATCGGAGTGGGCGCGCTCCCTGGCCTGCCTGGCCTGCTCCAGACTCTCGTCGAGCCCCTGCTGCTCCCGCTGCGCCCGCTGCAGCGCCTCATCCTCTCCCCGGCTCTGCCACTCCTCGAGGCGCTCCTCGGCCAGCAACTTGGCCTCACTGGCCGCCTCCTGACGCGCCTGCTCGGTCACGAGCTCTTCATCCAGACGAGCGAGCTCACCGGCGATACGCCGATGACGCTCGCCACGCTCGCTCTGGCGCCCCTCCTCGAGTCGCCACAGCTCCCGCGCCTGCTGCAGACCCAGCTCGGCTTCGCGCAGCCGCGCCGTCGTCTGCGCCAGCGCCTCGTCAGCACTCGCCGCCATCACCCCGGCCTGCTCGTGCAGGGCTTCGAGGCGCAGTGACTCGGCCTCCAGATGCACCGCCTCGCCGGCCAGTCGTTCACTCTCGGCCTGCAAGGACAAGCGCCCCAAACGCTGGCTCTGTCCAAGATCGGCCCAGTTACGGCCAAACCACTCCCCGAGCGGGGTGATCACCGACTCGCCCTGCGCCAGCGTGGGTCGCAGGGCAAGGGCAGCCGCCCTGTCCGGCGCGGTGCGAATGGTATTGATAAAATCCGGCAGATAGTCGCCCCTGACCCGCTCAGCCAGCGAGCCGGCGGCGGGAGGGACGGCCCGACCCACAAAGCGCCCCTGCACGATCTCATGGTCGGACTCGCCCGTGGTGGCGCCCAGCCAGTGACCGAGTACCTTGTCGAGGGCCTGGGCCCAGGCCTGGTCCAGAGTGAGGTGATCCCCAAGCCCCTCCTGCGGCTCCTCGCCGAGCAGGGCCTCCAGGGTCTGCAGGCGCGCCCTGTGCTCGCGCAGGGCACCCAGGGCACCCTGCCAGCGGGTCTGAGCCTCCCGCAGCCCGCTCTGACACTGGCTCTGCCTGACGGCGGCGCCGGCGTGGTTCGCCTGGGCTGCAGCGAGCGCCGCCTCGAGAGGGGGAAGAGGACTCGGGGAGACCCCCATGACGGGTTCGCCCCGCTCGTCTTCGAGCTTGAGGCGGGCGAGACGGATGCGGGCCAACAGCTCTTGCCGGTGGCTGACCTCGGCGTTGAGGCGAGTCAGCTCCCCTTGCAGCTCCCCGAGGCGCAGTTGCCACTGCTCGCGCAACCCGCGCAGCTGCACGACCCGCTCCTGACCTGCCTGCTGACGCCCTTGGGCCTCCTCCTGGCGGGCCTGGGCCTCCTCGAGGAGCAGCTCGGCCCTCTCTCCCTCCAGCTGCAGCTCGCCCAGCCGCGCCTCTTCCCGGGCCAACTGCTGCCCCAGGTGGTGCATACGCTCGGCCAGGGCGGCACGCCGACGCTGCCACTCCCTGCCCTGCTCGGCCCGGTGCAGGGTCTGCTGCTCGAGACGGGCGATGGCCTGACCACCGAGGAAGATCTGCTGCTGACGTTCGGCCTGCTCGGCCTGGCGCTCCTGGCGGGCGGTGGCAAGAGTCAGGGCTTGGGCCTCGTCGTGGGTGCGGCGGGCATCGAGGGCCGCCAGGGCCTGCTCATGTTCGGCGAGGGCCCCTTTGATCTCGACCAGCCGGTTTTCGATACTCCACAGCTCGGAGCCGATCAGTTCGCTGCGTGCCGCCCGGCTGCGTCCCTTGAGCTGACGATAGCGCTCGGCCGTCTCGGCCTGGGCCTTGAGGTGCAAGAGCCGCTCCCCCAGCTCGCCCCGAATGTCGCCGAGGCGTTCCAGGTTGTCCCGGGTGTGACGGATGCGCTGCTCGGTCTCGCGCCGGCGCTCCTTGTAGCGCGATACCCCGGCGGCCTCCTCGAGGAACAGCTTGAGATCGGCCGGACGGGACTCCACCAGCCGGCTGACGGTGCCCTGCTCTATGATGGCGTAGCTGCGCGGGCCCAGCCCGGTGCCGAGAAAGAGGTCGGTGACATCCTTGCGCCGGCACTTCTGGCCGTTGATAAAGTAGAGGTTATTGCCATCCCGGTAGACCTCGCGGCGCACCGCTATCTCGCTGAAGCGGCCAAACTCGCCGGGTACCCGGTGATGGGGATTGTCGAAGACCAGCTCGACCGAGGCGCGGGAGTGGGGGGGTCGGTTGGTGGAGCCATTGAAGATGACGTCTGTCATGTTCTCGCCACGCAGATGGCGCGCCGAGCTCTCCCCCAATACCCAGCGCACCGCGTCGATGACGTTGGACTTGCCGCAGCCGTTGGGCCCCACGACCGCCGTCATGTCCGCCGACAGACTGATCCGGGTGGGCTCCACAAACGACTTGAAGCCGGCAAGCTTGATCGATTTCAGACGCATGGAGAGGGGCAATCGTCGAGGGAAATGGCTGGCAACTTTACCAAATCGACGGCTTGTTTGTAATATGCGGGCATCTTCCGACCCACAGATGGACTCCTGATGAAGCAACCCCTGGTGAAAGATTCGGTCAGCGGCGCAGACTACTTCCTGCGCGGCTTCTCCCTCATCCGCCAACCGGGCATCCGCACCTTCGTGCTGATCCCCCTGTTGGTCAACGTGGTGCTGTTTGCCGCCGCCTTCTATGCCCTGCTGCTGCAGCTCGATGGTCTGTTTGCCTGGCTGCACCGGCAGATCCCCGAGTGGCTCTCCTGGCTCGACTACCTGCTCTGGCCCCTGGCCCTCATCACCATACTGGTGCTCTTCTCCTTCATCTTCAGCTCGGTGGCCAACTGGATAGCGGCCCCCTTCAACGGCCTGTTGGCCGAAAAGGTGGAGCAGGCCCTGACCGGCGAGACCCCGAGCGACAGTGGCGTGATGGACGTGGTCAAGGATATCCCCCGCACCTTCGGTCGCGAATGGATCAAGCTCAAGTACTACCTGCCCAAGGCCATCGGCTGCCTGCTGCTGTTCCTCATCCCCGTGGTGGGGCAAACTCTGGCCCCCCTGCTCTGGTTCCTCTTCAGCGCCTGGATGATGGCGATCCAGTACGTGGACTATCCCTTCGATAACCACAAGATCGATTTCGTCACCATGCGCGAGGCACTCAAGGCGCGGCGGGGCAAGTGCCTGAGTTTCGGCGCCCTGGTGACCCTCTTCTCCTCTATCCCCGTGGTCAATCTCTTCGTCATGCCGGTCGCCATCTGTGGCGCCACCGCCATGTGGGTCGATCAATACCGGACACAACACCTGCCACGACGGGCAGGGTAAACAAGAGGGGCCCGTGGCGCCCCTCATCATTAGAAAAACTAACATTAATTTTTTGCATTTGCCCCACGCTCCTTGCATGAGTAGGATCCCCAGCTTTCGAATACCCTGGGATTTCTCATGCTGCACCTGCTCTTCATCATCGGCCTCATCGCCGAGGGGATGACCGGCGCCCTGGCCGCCGGTCGCCGCCGAATGGATCTCTTTGGCGTCATCATCATCGCCTCGGCCACGGCCATCGGGGGCGGCACCATCCGTGATGTGCTGCTCGGTCACTATCCTTTGCTCTGGGTGGAGCACCCGGAATACGTGCTGCTGGTGGCCGCCTCGGCCATGGCTGGCGTCGTCTCGGCGCCCCTGATGCGTTATCTCGGCAAACTCTTTCTCGCCCTCGACGCAATGGGGCTGGTGGTCTTCTCCATCTTCGGTGCGGCCCGGGCTATCGAGATGGGCCACGGCCCCGCCATCGCCTGCATCATGGCGGTGGTGACCGGCGTCTTCGGCGGCGTGCTGCGGGATCTCCTCTGTCAACGCATCCCCCTGGTGTTTCGTCGGGAGCTCTACGCCGCCGTTTCCCTCGTCACGGCCGCCCTCTACTGCCTGGCCCTGGCCCATCAGGTACCCAATGAATGGGCCGCCTTCGGTGCCATCGGCATCGGCTTCGTGTTGCGCCTGCTGGCGGTACGCTACAAGTGGGGCCTTCCGACCTTTCACTACCAGTTCGCCGCCCACTGAACGCAGAAGAGGCCAGCCGGTTCACCGGCTGGCCTCTCTCTTTGCAATCGGGTCCGAGTCGCCGCATCAACGACGCCGCACTTACTCGGTGCGCTCCTTGAGATACCCCGCATAGTCGGGGATCTCGACGGTAAAAGCGCGGTTCATGTGGGGACAGTCCATCAGGAAATCGGCGGTCGCCTCGTTGGTCGCAACCGGAATGTTCCAGACCGCCGCCAGGCGCAACAGGGCCTTCACATCCGGATCGTGGGGCACGGCGTTGAGGGGATCCCAGAAGAAGATGAGCACATCGATTTTGCCCTCGGCGATGAGGGCACCCAACTGCTGATCCCCCCCCATGGGGCCGGAGAAGAGGCAGGTAATGGGGAGCGAGGCCGCCTTGCCGAGCCGGGTACCCGTGGTACCGGTAGCATAGAGGTGGTGCAGCTTGAGCTCCTCCTTGCGCCGTAGTACCCAGCGCTGAAGAGACTCTTTCATGTTGTCGTGGGCCACCAGGGCAACCCGCTTGTGGGCCGCCATTTCGCGTGTGGTGCTGCGCATCGTCAATTCCGTCGTCAGTTGCCAAAACAGGGGGGGCCATGCTACCCGAAAGGGGAGACAACTACCCATGGCGCGTGGCGATAAGTGTGATCCTGCCGGCGCTTTACCTAGCCGCGCCCGCCCGGATAGAGGGTCATCCCCAACGCCACAGAGAGGGCGGCCAGCCTGGCCAGCAACAGGGGTGGCAGGGTGTGGATGAGGGTCTCCCCCTCCCCGCTCTCGTAGCCCATGTCGAGGCGGCGCATCTCGCAGCGCCGCCAGATTGCCGCCGAGGCGGTGGACAGGGCCTCAATATGGGCCACCAGCCTCTCGATCACCGGACCGGGCTCCTCGAGCCCTTCCCCCTCTTCACCCAGTTCGAAACGGGCCAGCCACGAGCCGCCCTCCCGGTGCAACGCCAGCCGCGACATACCCGCCAGCTCAAACTCCCTGGCCAGGGGAGTGAGATCCTCGCAAGAGGCCAGATCCAGATCCACATTCAAAAATCGGCAAGGAGTCATCCCGCTTCCCTACTGCAAGCCGAGGGCATAACGCAGGGCCAGCGCCTTGAGCGGCCCCGCCTTGTCCGCCAGATTGAGCCCCAGGTTGCGCACCACGGACAGAGGCCCGAGCCGGTTACTAAAGGCGGCGTAGAAGAGATCCATCCCCGACTGCATCAGCTGGTTGTCGGGGCGGCGGCGACGCTCATAACGGCCGGCCAGCGAGGCCTCGTGCCACAGCTCCCCGGCCCTGGCCAGCAGGTCGCACCAGCAGGCCACGTCCTTGAAGCCGAGGTTGACCCCCTGCCCCGCCAACGGATTGATGGTATGGGCGGCGTCCCCCAGCAGCACCACACGACCGGCGTGATAGCGGTTGGCATGGCGCCGCACCAGAGGAAAGCTGCCGCGCCCGGTGATCCGAAAACCGCCGAGGCGGTGTGGGAAGGCGGCCCGAACGGCCTGTTCCAGCTCGGGCAGGGTGAGCCCCATCAGCTCGCGGATGCGCGCCGGGCAGTCATACCAGACCAGGGAGCCATGCGCTCCACAAAGCGGCAGGAAGGCGCGCGGACCGCTCGGGGTAAACTGCTGCCAGGTCATATCCTGCTGTCCCTCATCGGTGTCGATGTTGATGAGCATGCAGTGCTGACGGTACTCGAAACGCGACACCCCGATGCCGGCCAGCCGGCGGGTGAGGGACTCGGCCCCGTCGCAGGCCAGCACCCAGCGGGCCCGCAGCTGGCTGCCATCATCGAGCGTCAGGGTGGCGCACTCAGGCGTCTGGGTCAGTGCCGTGATACGGGCCGGGGTCAGGGTGTGCACATTGGGCCACGCTTCCATGGCCGCCAGCAGCCCCAGCTGGATCAGGCGGTTCTCGACGATATAGCCGAGCTGGGGCAAGCCCAGATCGTCGGCACAAAAGCGGGTGGCAAAGCCCTCCCACTCCCAGGTCTCGAGGCGGCGATAGGGGCAGGCGCGCATGGCACGGGTAGCCTCCCAGGCGCCGGCTCGCTCGAGCAGAGAAACCGAGGCGGCGCTGATGGCCGAGACCCGCAGGTCCATGGGCTGGGCCGGGTCGAAGGGGGCGGGCAGCTCGGCCTCGATGACACTCACCTCGAGTCCCTGGCGCGCCAGCAGGCAGGCGGCCGCGGCGCCGACCATGCCACCGCCGACGATGGCGATATCGCAAGATTGCATCATTGATTGTTCCGTGGACGGTTCCATTGGCGGAAAGTGGGGCCATTGTAGCCTGCTTTGGAGGCTCGTGGCAGCGTGGGGGAGTCGCAAAAACCGCATGCCAGGCAGGGATTTGCCCCTCTGGATATTAACTGGTCAGAGCCACCTTTGCGGAGTAAAATGCCCGGTCCTTTGATCATGCCGACATCAACACCCGCAAGAGTAGCAATGAGCAAGAAACTTCATATCAAGACCTGGGGCTGCCAGATGAACGAGTACGACTCGTCCAAGATGGCCGACCTGCTCGACGCCAGCAACGGTTACCAGCTCACCGAAGAGCCCGAAGAGGCCGATGTGCTGTTGCTGAATACCTGCTCCATCCGTGAGAAGGCGCAGGAGAAGGTATTCCACCAGCTGGGGCGCTGGAAGCTGCTCAAGGAGAAGAATCCCGCCCTGGTGATCGGGGTAGGTGGCTGTGTCGCCTCCCAGGAGGGAGACGCCATCCGCAGCCGTGCCCCCTATGTGGACATCGTCTTTGGCCCCCAGACCCTGCACCGCCTGCCGACCATGATCAAGAGCGTCCAGGAGGGCCGCGGCGCCCAGGTGGACGTGAGCTTCCCCGAGATCGAGAAGTTTGATCGGCTGCCCGAACCCCGTGCCGAAGGCCCCACCGCCTATGTCTCCATCATGGAGGGGTGCTCCAAGTACTGCACCTACTGCGTGGTGCCCTACACCCGTGGCGAAGAGGTGAGCCGTCCCCTGGACGATGTGCTCTACGAGATCGCCCAACTCGCCGAGCAGGGGGTGCGCGAGGTCAACCTGCTGGGCCAGAACGTCAACGCCTGGCGTGGCGCCACCCATGACGACGGCATCTGCACCTTCGCCGAGCTGCTGCGCCTGGTGGCCGCCATCGACGGCATCGACCGCATTCGCTACACCACCAGCCACCCCATCGAGTTCACCGACGACATCATCGAGGTGTACAAGGATACCCCCGAGCTGGTGAGCTTCCTGCACCTGCCGGTGCAAAGCGGCTCGGACCGCATCCTGACCCTGATGAAGCGCCCCCACACGGCCCTCGAGTACAAGTCGAAGATCCGCCGCCTGCGAGCCTCCCGCCCGGACATCACCGTCAGCTCCGACTTTATCGTCGGCTTCCCCGGCGAGAGCGAGGAGGACTTCGAGGCCACCATGAGGCTCATCGAGGAGGTGGGTTTCGACATGAGCTTCAGCTTCATCTTCAGCCCGCGCCCGGGCACCCCGGCCGCCGACCTGCCGGATGATGTGGATATGGAGGTGAAGAAAGAGCGCCTCTATCGACTGCAACACGTCATCAACAACCAGGCGATGCAGCTGAGCCGCGCCATGCAGGGGTCGACCCAACGCATCCTGGTAGAGGGGCCCTCCAAGCTCAATCCCATGGAGCTGCGTGGCCGCACCGAGAACAACCGGGTGGTCAACTTCGAGGGTCCCCACAGCCTCATCGGTCACTTCGCCGACGTGGAGATCACCGAGGTGATGCCCCACTCCCTGCGCGGCCGCTTCCTGCACGGGGAAGAGGCGATGGGTCTGCGGGTCGCCACGGCACCGGGCGAGATCCTGGCCCGCCGCCCGGACAACGTGCCGGACGAGCTGGGCGTCGCCGGCTTTACCCCCCACTGATTCCATCAGCCGCCTGCCCTTCGGGCGGGCGGCTTCGTCTTGCGAGGATCCCTTGAGTCGACACATTTCTACCATCAACCTGCACCTGGAACCCGCCGACAATGCCCGGCTGGCCAGCCTGTGCGGCCCGTTCGATGACAACCTCAAGCAACTCGAGCGCCGCATGGGCGTCGAGATCAGCTATCGCAACAACCACTTCCAGATCCTGGGCAAGCCGGCCCAGGCAGAGGCTGTCGCCGCGCTGCTCAAGCAGCTCTACGTGGAGACGGCCCCGGTGCGCGGCAACCAGATCCCGGATATCGAGCCGGATCAGGTGCACCTGGCCATTCTCGGCAGCCAGGCCATGGAGCAGGATGAGGGGAGCCCGGAGCCGGGCATGAGCTGGGGCAAGGAGGTCAACATCAAGACCAAGCGCGGCATGATCAAGGCCCGCAGCCAAAACCAGTCCCAGTACATCGCCAACATAGTGCGCCACGACATCACCTTCGGCATAGGGCCGGCCGGCACCGGCAAGACCTATCTGGCGGTAGCGGCCGCGGTGGATGCCCTGGAGCGCCAGGAGATCCGCCGCATCCTGCTGACCCGCCCGGCGGTGGAAGCGGGCGAGAAGCTCGGCTTCCTGCCCGGGGATCTCTCCCAGAAGGTGGACCCCTACCTGCGCCCTCTCTATGACGCCCTGTTCGAGATGCTGGGCTTCGAGCGGGTGGAGAAACTCATCGAGCGCAACGTCATCGAGGTCGCCCCCCTCGCCTATATGCGTGGCCGCACCCTCAACGACGCCTTCATCATCCTCGACGAGGCGCAAAACACCACCACAGAACAGATGAAGATGTTCCTGACCCGTATCGGCTTCAACTCCAAGGCGGTGATCACCGGGGACATCACCCAGATCGACCTGCCACGGGGCGCCAGATCGGGGCTACGCCATGCCCTTGAGGTGCTGCAGGGGGTCGATGGACTCTCGTTTAACTTCTTCCAGTCCCAGGATGTGGTGCGCCACCCGGTGGTCGCCCGCATCGTCCAGGCCTACGAGGCATTCGATGCCGAGCTGGCCCGTCAGAAGGCCAGTGCCGACGCCGAGCGTCAGGCCAACAAGGAGAATCAGGCATGAAGGTCATGCTGGATCTGCAGCTCGCCTGCGAAAATGAACAAGGGCTGCCGAGCGAAGCCGACTTCCAGCGCTGGCTGGACGGCACTGTGCTGGGCTTTCAGCCGGAGGCCGAGGTGACCGTGCGCCTGGTAGACGAGGCAGAGAGCCAGGATCTCAACCTCACCTACCGGGGCAAGGACAAGCCGACCAACGTGCTCTCCTTCCCGTTCGAGGCTCCGCCCGGCATCGACCTGCCCCTGCTCGGGGATCTGGTGATCTGTCGCCAGGTGGTGGAGCGCGAGGCCATCGAACAGGACAAACCCCTGGAGGCCCACTGGGCACACATGGTTGTCCACGGCTGCCTGCATCTGCTAGGTTATGACCATATTGAGGACGACGAAGCCGAAGAGATGGAGCAGCTTGAGCGCGACATCATGCACGAACTGGGCTACGCCGACCCCTATGCCGATGACGAGCAGTAATCCCCTTGAAACCCTTGGGGCTTAGCCTCATATCTGCCGCATCACCCCTTAAGTGAACCATCAAGAGACAAGATGACCGACGATCACCCTAGTAGCGGCTCGCCGAAGAAGAGCTGGCTCGACAAACTCAGCCAACTGTTCCAGGGCGAGCCCAAGGACCGTAACGACCTGGTAGAAGTGATTCAGGACGCCGAAGAGCGCGATCTGATCGACCAGGATACCAAGGACATGATAGAGGGCGTGCTCGAGATCGCCGAACTGAGGGTCAGGGACATCATGATCCCCCGCTCCCAGATGGTGACTATCGAGAAGTCCCAACCCATCGAGGCCTTCCTCCCCGTCATCATCGAATCGGGTCACTCCCGCTTCCCGGTGATCAACGAAGACAAGGACCACGTGGAGGGGATCCTGCTCGCCAAAGACCTGCTCAAGGTGGGACTGGCGCAGGAGGAGGAGCCCTTCTCCATCGAGCGTTTCCTGCGCCCTGCGGTCATCGTCCCCGAGAGCAAGCGGGTCGACCGGCTGCTCAAGGAGTTCCAGGCCGAGCGCTATCACATGGCCATGGTGGTGGACGAGTTTGGCGGTGTCTCCGGTCTGGTGACCATAGAGGATATCCTCGAGCTCATCGTTGGCGAGATCGATGACGAGTTTGATGACGATGACAACGAGCCCGACGAGATCCGCCGCATCAGCAAGCGGGTCTTCTCGGTCAGCGCCCTCACCGAGATCGAGGACTTCAACGACTTCTTCGGCAGCGAGTTCAGCGACGAAGAGGTGGACACGGTGGGCGGCCTGGTGATGCATGCCTTTGGCCACCTGCCCGAGAAGGGGGAAGAGGTGGTGCTCGACGGCTATCAGTTCAAGGTGATGCACGCCGACCGTCGCCGTCTGCAGCAGTTGCAGGTTAAGATACCGGAAGACCATGTTGCCGCCCAATCAGAGCCCCAATAATCCGTGAAATCGAGACTCCTGATCACTCTTAGCGCCCTGTTGTTCGGGGCGCTCGCCGTTATGGCCTTCTCACCGTTTAACTACTGGCCTCTGGTCATTCCCTCCCTGCTCGGCCTCTATGCCCTGATCGACAGGGCCAGCCCCAGGCAGGCCGCCTGGCGTGGCTTTGGCTACGCCATGGGGATGTTTCTGCCGGGGTTGTGGTGGATCCACGTCAGCATGACCGAGTTTGGCGGCATACCCCTGCCGGTGGCCTTCGTGCTGCTGGCAGGCCTGTCGGCCTACCTGGCCCTCTACCCGATGCTGGCCTGCTGGGCCTTTGCCCGCTTCTTTCGCCAGCGCCACTGGAGTCGCTGGCTGCTCGCCTTCCCGGCCCTCTGGCTGGTAGCGGACTGGCTGCGTGGCGTGGTGCTGACCGGCTTCCCATGGCTCTGGTTTGGCTACACCCAGATCGACGGTCCTCTCAAGGGGCTGGCTCCCCTGCTCGGGGTTCAGGCCATTACCCTGGCCCTGCTGCTCACCGCCTCCAGCCTCTGGCTGTTGTGGCAGAGCCGCCGCCTCCTCTGGCTGGCGGTGCCGGCGGCCCTGGTGGCCCTGGCCATGCTCTCCATGCAGCACAGCTGGGTGACCCGCGGCGAGCCGGTCAAGGTGGCCCTGGTACAGGGCAATATCGAGCAGTCCATGAAGTGGGATCCGGAGACGCTGGTCCCCACGGTGCGCAAGTATCAGGATTTGAGCCGTCAGAACCAGGACGCCGACATCATCGTCTGGCCCGAGTCCGCCATCCCGGCCCTCGAGAAGGAGATGGTTCCCTACCTGGAGAACCTGGACAAGGCGATGAAGGTCAACGACACCGCCCTCATCGCCGGCATCATCAACTTCGACATGGACCAGCGCCGCTTCTACAACGTGGTGCTCGGCATGGGAATGACGGATCTCGACGGCAAGCAGAGCTACCACTACGAGCAGGGCAACCGCTACAACAAGGTCCACCTGCTGCCCATCGGCGAGTACGTGCCCTTCGGCGATCTGCTGCGCCCCATCGCCCCCTTCTTCAACCTGCCCATGTCCTCCTTCAGTGAAGGGGCGCCGGTGCAGGAGAACCTGCTGGCCAAGGGGCTGCGTCTGGCCACCGCCATCTGCTACGAGATCATCTTCCCCGAGGAGTTGCGCCGTAACGTGACCGAGCAGACCGACTTCCTGCTCACCGTCTCCAACGACGCCTGGTTTGGCAAGAGTATCGGCCCCTGGCAACACATGGAGATAGCCAGGATGCGGGCGCTGGAGTTCTCTCGCCCCCTGCTGCGCGCCACCAACACCGGGATCACGGTCGCCACCGAGAGCGATGGCCATATCCTTGGCCAGTTGCCCCAGTTCGAGGACGGGGTGTTGCGGGTCGAGGTTCGCCCCGCCACCGGCGCGACCCCCTACCAGCGCGTTGGCAGTTGGCCCCTCTATGGCCTCTCGGCCCTGATGCTGGGGCTGGCCCTCTGGCTGCGTCCGCGCGCTCACCCCTGGAGCGAGCGAAACGACTGAGACGCCCAATAAGAAGAGGCGCCCGCAGGCGCCTCTTCCTCTCTTGACGTCCCATCACGGTGAGAGGGGCTCGCGCACGAAGGCGGTGGCCCCGCACTGGATGCACTCACCGAGCCGCTCCGGCCTCAGCACAGTATGACGGTGGCCGCACAGGCGGCACACCATGACCCCGAGCCCGACCCAGTCACCGGACCGATACTCCCCCTTGTGCTCGAGATCGGCCGCCAGCTCGGCCCACTCCACCTGGGTGCGATCGGTCGCCTCCACCAACCAGGACCAGATGGAGTCCTTGATCAGGAGTGTGAATTCAGACTCCGGAGTATCCTGACGCCCCTCATCGAAGTTGCCCAGATCCCGCTTGACGTATTCGGCGATGAGGGCCCACTCGTCCCGGGTCAGATCGCCGGCCGCCTCCAGATAGGCCTGCACCCGGGCGATGAGCCGGTTGAGGCGCTCCTCCTGATACTGCCCGGTGGCCTCCCACTGGGCCCGCAGCTCCTCGATAAAGGCCTCGTAGCCCTTTTTCTGCTTGTCCATGGTCTCTCCCCCCTCCTTGCCAGTCCTGGCCGGTTGTTGCGGCCGCCGTTACTGGGTATTCTATGGCGATTTTCCAGCTGGATGTTCCAATCCAATTCACAGATCCGGATGCCACCAATGCAAGAACAGTACGTTCCCCAGACGATCGAGCCCTCAGTGCAGCAGCGCTGGGACACCCAGAAAACCTTCAAGGCCGTGGAGAAGGTCGACAAGGAGAAGTTCTACTGCCTCTCCATGTTCCCCTATCCGTCGGGTCGTCTACACATGGGGCACGTTCGTAACTACACCATAGGTGACGTGGTATCCCGCTATCAACGACTGAATGGCAAGAACGTGCTGCAGCCCATCGGCTGGGACGCCTTCGGCCTGCCGGCCGAAAACGCCGCCATCAAGAACAAGACGGCGCCAGCCCCCTGGACCTACGAAAACATCGAGTATATGAAGAACCAGCTCAAGATGCTGGGTCTGGGCTATGACTGGGACCGCGAGCTGGCCACCTGCAAGCCGGACTACTACCGCTGGGAGCAGTGGTTCTTCACCAAGCTCTACGAGAAGGGTCTGGTCTACAAGAAAACCTCCTCGGTCAACTGGTGCCCGAACGACATGACGGTGCTGGCCAACGAGCAGGTGGTCGACAACTGCTGCTGGCGCTGTGACACCCCGGTGGAGCAAAAAGAGATCCCCCAGTGGTTTATCAAGATCACCGACTATGCCGACGAGCTGCTGAGCGACATCGACAATCTGGAAGGCTGGCCGGAGATGGTCAAGACCATGCAGCGCAACTGGATTGGCCGCTCCGAAGGGGTCAACATCAGCTTCAATATCGAAGGCCAGGCTGATCATCTGGAGGTCTACACCACTCGTCCGGACACCTTCATGGGCGTGACCTATGTGGGCATCGCCGCAGGCCACCCCCTGGCTCAACAGGCCGCCGAGGGTAACCCCGAGCTCGCCGCCTTTATCGAAGAGTGCAAGAACACCAAGGTGGCCGAAGCCGAGCTCGCCACCATGGAGAAGAAGGGCATGGCCACCGGCCTCTATGCCATTCACCCGCTGGATGGCCGCAAGGTCCCGGTCTGGGTCGCCAACTTCGTGCTGATGAACTATGGCACCGGCGCCGTGATGGCAGTGCCGGGCCACGATCAGCGTGACTTCGAATTCGCCACCAAGTACGGCCTCGACATCAAGGCGGTCATCAAGCCCGCCGATGGCGACGTCGACGTGAGCGAGGCCGCTTACACCGAGAAGGGCGTGCTGTTCAACTCCGGCGAGTTTGACGGTCTCGACTTCCAGGGTGCCTTCGATGCCATCGCCAACAAGCTGGAGAGCCTTGGCTGCGGCAAGCGCACCGTCAACTTCCGTCTGCGTGACTGGGGTGTCTCCCGTCAGCGCTACTGGGGCGCCCCCATCCCGATGCTGACCCTGGCTGACGGCACCGTGGTGCCGACCCCGGACGATCAGCTGCCGGTGCTACTGCCGGAAGATGTGGTGATGGACGGCATCCAGAGTCCGATCAAGGCCGACGCCGAGTGGGCCAAGACCACTTATAACGGTCAGGAAGCGCTGCGCGAGACCGATACCTTCGACACCTTTATGGAGTCCTCCTGGTACTACGCGCGCTACTGCTCCCCGGACTACGACAAGGGCATGCTGGACCCGGCCGCCGCCAACCACTGGCTGCCGGTGGATCAGTACATCGGCGGTATCGAGCACGCCTGTATGCACCTCCTCTACGCCCGCTTCTTCCACAAGCTGCTGCGTGACACCGGACTCGTAAACAGCGACGAGCCGTTCAAGCGCCTGCTCTGCCAGGGCATGGTGCTGGCCGACGCCTTCTACTACCACGACGAGAAGGGTGGCCGGGTCTGGGTCAGCCCGCTGGACGTGACCGTCGAGCGCGACGAGAAGGGGCGCATCACCAAGGCGGTGGATAACGAGGGTCGTGAGGTGATCCACTCCGGCATGACCAAGATGTCCAAGTCCAAGAACAACGGCATCGATCCCCAGCTGATGGTGGAGCGTTACGGCGCCGATACCGTGCGCCTGTTTATGATGTTCGCCTCCCCGGCCGAGATGACCCTGGAGTGGTCTGACTCCGGCGTGGAAGGTGCCCAGCGCTTCCTGCGCCGCCTGTGGCGGATGACCTTCGAGCATGTGGGTGCCGGTGCTGCACCGGCCCTGAATGTGGCCGCCCTGAGCGGTGACCAGCAGGCCCTGCGCCGCGAGCTGCACAAGACCATCAAGAAGGTAAGTGACGACGTGGGTCGCCGTCAGACCTTCAACACCGCCATCGCCGCCATCATGGAGCTGATGAACCATCTGGCCAAGCTTGGCAACGAGGAGCAGGATCGCGCCCTGATGCAGGAGGCGCTGGAGGCTATCGCCGTCATGCTCTACCCCATCACTCCGCACATCTGCTGCGAGTTGTGGCGTGCCCTTGGCCAGGGTGGCGAGATCGACGACGCCAGCTGGCCGGTCGCCGACGAGGCCGCGCTGGTCGAAAATGAGAAGCTGGTGGTGCTGCAGGTGAACGGCAAGGTACGTGGCAAGATCACGGTGCCGGCCGACATCAACCAGCAACAGGTCGAGGAGCTGGCCATGACCGATGCCGGTGTGCAGAAGCACACCGAGGGCAAGACCATCCGCAAGGTGATCTATGTCGCGGGCAAGCTGCTCAACATCGTCGCCAACTGATCAGAGAGAGGACACCATGAGTCGCTTGATGCGTCGCTGGTTGGTGGTTCTGGTTGCAGGCCTGCTAGTGCAGGCCTGTGGCTTCCACCTGCGTGGCATGGCTATTCCCCCCGAACTGATGACCATGAAGGTGGTCGGTGACAACAAGAGCGATTTCTATCGTATGGTCACCACCCGGTTACGGGCGTCTGGCGTCACCCTGGCCGACAAGGAGGGGATCCCCGTCCTCACCCTGGGCGGTGTGGGGAGCTCCAACCAGGTGGCCTCGGTCAACGTGCAGGGTACCGAGATAGAGTATGTGATGGGCTTTAGCACCCAGTTCACCGTCTCGGCACCGGGCAAACCGACCCAGGTCTTCCCCATCACCTTCAACCGCAGCTTCCTCAACAAGCCCGATGCGGCCCTGGCCTCCTCCCGGGAGCAGGAGCAACTCAACCGGGAGATGCAGGAGCAGGCAGCTGATCAGGTGATCCGGCAGCTCAGTCAGGTCAGCTTCTGATGCGAGTGTTTCCCGAACAGCTCGATGACCATGTGAGAGCAGGGCTTAGGCCCTGCTATCTCGTTTTTGGCGACGAGCCACTGCTCAAGATCGAGGCCATCGACACGGTGCGTCGGGTGGCTCGCGAGCGCGGTTTCGACGAGCGCCACAGCTTCACCGTCGAGCCCGGACTGGAGTGGAGCCAGGTCTACGACGCCTGCCAGGCCCTCTCACTCTTCTCCAGCCGCCAGATCATCGAGCTGGAGCTGCCGGCCAAGGTGGACAAGGATCTCGCCGCCCGCATCACAGAGATAGGCCAGCAACTGCATCCCGATCTTCTGCTTATCCTCTCCGGAGGGCGCCTCACCTCGGCCCAGACCAAGGCGGCCTGGTTCGACAAGCTGGAGAAACAGGGCACCTGGGTTCCCGTCAACCACCCTGAGCCCCGCTTCTTCCCCCGCTGGATGGGGGCACGCTTCCAGCGCTTCGGCCTCAAGGCCCAGCCAGATGCCATCAACTTCATGTGTCATAGCTATGAGGGGAATCTGCTGGCCGCCAGCCAGGAGATAGAGAAGTTGACCCTGCTCTCTCCCCCTCAGCCGGTGACGGTTGCCTACCTGCAGGAGACCATCACCCGTCACGCTCACTTCACCCCCTTTCAGCTTATCGACACCCTGTTGGAGGGGAAGATCAATCGAGCCCAGCGCATCCTGGCCGCCCTGCGCGCCGAGGGCACGGAGCCGGGCCAGCTGGCCTGGACCCTGGCCCGCGAACTGGAGCAGCTGGAAGCCCTGGCCCTGGTCCGTCAGGCCGGCCAGCCACTGGCCGAGCACTTCAGCCGGCTGCGCATCTGGCAGAGCCGCCAGCAGCTCATCAATCAGGCCCTTAACCGCCTCCCGGTAACCAAGATACGTCAGCTTTGGTCGCTGATGGCCCGCCTCGACGAGTGCCTGCGCCGCTTCGACGGTGAAGGGGCCTGGCTACAATTGGCCACCCTCTGCCTCGGCTTTCGTGACGCCGCCCTCCTCCCCCTGCCGGAAGACTCTCCATGCTGACCCCCCCCATCGGCTTGCTGGGGGGGACTTTCGACCCAATCCATCTGGGCCATATCAAGCCGGCCCTGGCGGCCCGCGATGCGCTGGGCCTTGGCGAGCTGCGCCTGCTGCCAAATCGGGTCCCTCCGCACAGAGCCAGCCCCCACTGCAGCGCCGAACAGCGTCTGGCCATGGTGCATCTGGCCGCCAACGAATTTGGCCTCTGCGTGGATGAGCGGGAGCTGCGGCGGGATCGCCCCTCCTGGACTATCGATACCCTTGAGGAGCTGCGTCACGAGCTGCCCGAGACCCCTCTCTGTTTTTTGATGGGGATGGACTCCCTGCTCTCCCTGCCCAGCTGGCACCGCTGGGACGAGTTGCTCACCCTCGCTCATCTGGTGGTGAGCGTGCGTCCGGGCTGGGACGCCGCCGAGGCCACCACACCGGTGCAGGCGCTGCTGGCGCATCACGGCACCCTGCGGGTCGATGACCTGCACCAGCGCCGCGCCGGCCATATCTGGCTGGCCCATAACGAGCCGCTCGCCCTCTCCTCTACCGAAATCCGGGCCAGACTCGCTGCGGGGAACGATCCACGGGATTTGTTGCCTGAATCGGTAGCGGACTATATTCGCAACAACGGGCTCTATGTGGGAAAGAGTGGCCCCGTGCTATAATCCGCCGCCCCCGACGCGACGCAATACAGGAGAAGGTCATTGCAAGGCAACGCACTTCACGCCTTTATCATCGACAAGATCGATGACATGAAGGGCCGCGACATCGTCACCCTGGACGTACGCGGCAAGTCCACCATCACGGATACCCTTATCATCTGCTCCGGCAACTCCAACCGTCATGTTCGCTCCATCGCCGACCATGTGGCCAGCGAGATGCGTCATGCGGGTCAGGATCCGCTGAGTGTCGAGGGAGAAGACACGGGTGAATGGGTACTGGTGGATCTGGGCGAGGTGATCGTCCACGTGATGCAGGATGAATATCGCGACTTCTACCAACTGGAAAAGCTCTGGGGCGGCGCCCCGGTCGAAGCGGCCTAGTTGATGAAGATACAGTTGATTGCGGTGGGTACCAAGATGCCCGCCTGGGTTGAGCACGGCTTTGAGGAGTACCGTCGCCGCTTTCCGAAGGATATGCCCTTCGAGCTGCAGGAGATCCCGGCCGGCAAGCGCGGCAAGAATGCCGACATCCCCCGCATACTGCAAAAAGAGGGGGAATCCATGCTGGCCGCCGCCGGCCGCTCGCGCATCGTCACCCTCGATATCCCCGGTAAACCCTGGACCACGGAACAGCTTGCCGGCCAACTCGAGGCCTGGAAGCTGGATGGCCGCGACGTTGCCCTGCTGGTCGGCGGGCCCGAGGGACTCTCCCCCGAGTGCAAGCAGGCCGCCGAGCAGAGCTGGTCCCTCTCGCCGCTCACCCTGCCCCACCCTCTGGTGCGGGTACTGGTGGCCGAGAGTCTCTATCGGGCCTGGAGTATCACCACCAATCACCCCTACCACAGGGAATAGTCAGTCCATGAGTCACGCCGCTTGGGAGCCCCGATGCTGAAACAACGGGTAGAGATGCGCGATCACAGCGCCGAAGGCAGCCTCTTCTTCCGCCGGACCCTGGTCGCCTACATCGGCATGGTGGCGCTGATGCTGGTGCTCTTTGGCAACCTTTACTATCTGCAGGTGCTCTCCTACGACACCTATCAGACCCGCTCCAACGACAACCGCATCCGGGTGGTGCCGGTGGCACCGACCCGTGGTCTCATCTACGACACCAACGGAGTGCTGCTGGCGGAGAACCGCCCCGTCTACAGCCTGGAAATCGTGCCGGAAGAGGCAAAGAATGTGGACAAGATGGCGGACGATCTCATCGCCCTGCTCGGTCTGCCGGAGGGTACCAAAGAGAAGTTCCTCGCCGAGACCAAGCGCCAGCGCCGCTTCAAGCCGGTGCCCCTGTACGAGAAGCTCACCGAGAAGCAGGTAGCCCTCTTCTCGGTCAACCAGCACAACTACCCGGGCGCCAGCATCGAGGCCTATCTCAAACGTTACTATCCGTTTGGGGACACCCTCACCCACGCCCTCGGTTATGTGGCCAAGATCAATACCCGCGACGTGGAGCGCCTCGACAAGGAGGAGAAGCTCGCCAACTACGCAGCCACCAAGGACATTGGCAAGCAGGGGGTAGAGAAGTACTACGAGGATGAGCTGCACGGCACCGCCGGTTACCAGGAGGTCGAGGTGAACAACCGTGGCCGGATCGTGCGCACCCTCAAGTTCCAGCCGCCGATCCCGGGCAAGGATATCTATCTCAATATCGATATCCGCCTGCAGCTCTATGCCCAGCAGCAGTTGGCCGGCCGGCGCGGCGCCATCGTCATGATGGATCCCAGGAGCGGAGCCATTCTGGCCATGGAGTCGAGCCCGAGCTATGACCCCAACCTGTTTGTGACCGGCATCTCCAACGCCAACTATTCGGGCCTGCTCAATGACCCGGCCCGTCCCCTGGTCAACCGCACCACCCAGGGCATCTATTCCCCCGCCTCGACGGTCAAACCGCTGATGTCGGTGATGGGGCTCAACGAGGGGGCTATCACGCCGGGTTACCGCTACTTCGGCGGTCCCACCTACTCTATCCCGGGCACCACCAAGAAGTTTCGCGACTGGAAGAAGTGGGGGCACGGCTGGCTCGACGTCTACCGCGCCATCGAGGTGTCGGCGGATACCTACTTCTATGATCTCGCCTATCGGGTCGGCATCGACCGTATCAACGAGTACATGACCAAGTTCGGTTTCGGTCAGTACAGCGGGGTCGATATCTACGAGGAGACCCGTGGGGTCATGCCGTCCCGGGAGTGGAAACGCAAGCGTTGGCGCCAGCCCTGGTTCCAGGGTGATACCATCTCCATCGGCATCGGCCAGGGCTACTGGAGCTCGACGCCCATACAACTGGCCAAGGCCATCAGCATACTGACCCAGAATGGCCACGATGTGACCCCGCACCTGCTCAAGCGCACCACCACGGCGACCAGCAGCGAGGATGCCCCCGTCAATCCCAATATGGCGCTCACCGTACGTGACAACAGCTACTGGAGTGTGGCTCGGGAGGGGATGTGGCGGGTGATCAACGGCCATGAGGGAACCGGTCGCAAGGCCTTTGCCAACACCCCTTATGTGGCGGCCGGCAAGTCGGGTACCGCCCAGGTGGTGAGCCTCAAGGAGAACGAAGTCTACAACGCCAGCAAGATGAAGGTGGAGCACAGGGACAACGCCCTGTTCGTCGCCTTTGCCCCCTATGAGAAACCGGAAGCTGTGGTCGCCCTGGTGCTGGAAAACGCCGGGGGAGGCAGTAGCAATGCGGCTCCGGTGGCCCGTGCCATGCTGGACGCCCTGTTGCTGCCTCCTTCCCCCCCATTGCCACCGGCTCCCAGCAAGGCCGTTCCTCAGCCGGAGACCCAGAGTCATGAGTAATTCCGAGCGCCGCACCAGCATCTGGTACCGGATGCATATCGATCTCCCCCTGCTGCTCGGCCTGCTGGCCGTGATGGCCCTCTCCATGGTGGTGCTCTACTCCGCCTCGGGCCAGAGCATGGACGACCTGCTCAAGCAGGCCATTCGCGGTGGCCTCTCCCTGGCCATCATGCTGGTGATGGCCCAGTTCAGCCCCAGCTTCTACGCCCGCTGGGCCGTGCCCCTGTTTGTGGTGGTGGTGCTGATGCTGATCGCCGTGGATGTCTTCGGCCATATCGGCAAGGGGGCCCAACGCTGGCTCGATCTCGGCTTTATGAAGTTCCAGCCTTCGGAATTGATGAAGCTCTCCATGCCCATCATGATCGCGGTCTGGCTCAGCCGGCACCCCCTGCCTCCCAAGCTGGGTCATCTGGTGATCAGCATAGTGCTGGTGCTCTTCCCCACCCTGCTTATCGCGGCCCAACCCGATCTCGGCACCTCCATCCTGGTGGCGGCATCGGGCTTCTTCGTTATCTTCCTGGCCGGCATCAGCTGGTGGTTGATCGGCCTGGCCGTACTGCTGGTGGCTGCCTTCCTGCCGGTGCTCTGGTTCTTCCTGATGCACGACTACCAGCGCCAGCGGGTCTTGATGCTGATCGATCCGGAGAAGGATCCCCTCGGCCGTGGCTACCACATCATCCAGTCCAAGATCGCCATCGGCTCCGGCGGCATCTTCGGCAAGGGGTGGCTGGAGGGGACCCAATCCCAGCTCGAGTTCTTGCCCGAGCGCCACACCGACTTTATTTTCGCCGTCTACAGCGAGGAGTTCGGCCTCATCGGGGTGGCCCTGCTGCTGGTGCTCTACCTCTATGTCATCAGCCGCAGCCTCTATATCTCGATGCAGGCGCAAAACAGCTTCGAGCGACTGCTGGGGGGCGCCCTGACCCTCACCTTCTTCGTCTATGTGTTCGTCAACATGGGCATGGTGAGCGGCATACTGCCGGTGGTGGGGGTCCCCCTGCCTCTGGTCAGTTACGGCGGCACCTCCATGGTGACCCTGATGGCCGGATTCGGCATCCTGATGTCAATCCACACCCACCGGCGCCTGCTGGCATAAGCTGTCGCATGCCTCCCCGCTCAGGGGAGGCATTTTCTTTCGGGCCATGCTAGGATGCGCCCCTCCCTGCCGATTATTTCACCGAGGGCAGGGGCCGATACATCGACCCTTGGAAACCTCATCCGATGATCCTTCGCCCTCTGCTCTGTGGCCTGCTCGCCCTGTTGCTGACCGCCTGTGCCACCCCTGCGGCCCCGCCTGTGAGCACCTCCCCCTCTCGCGAAGCGAGCGAGCCCCCCTTGCATGAACTGCTGGCCCGGGCCGCCACACCGCAGAAAGCGCCGGAGCGAGACGAGCAACCCGAGCCCCTGAGCGGCTGGAGTGGCAGCGGTCACTATCGCACCACGGGCACCGCCTCCTGGCTCTCGCGCTCCCTCGACGGGCGACGCACCGCCAGCGGTGAGGTGATGAACAGCCACCGCTTCACCGCCGCCCATCGCACCCTGCCCCTTGGCAGCTACGTCCGGGTGACCAATCTGGGCAACGGGCGTCAGGTGATCGTCAAGATCAACGATCGGGGCCCCTTCAACCGCCACCTGCTGATCGACGTGACCCATGCCGCCGCCAGCGAGCTGGGTATGGTACGTAGCGGCAAGGCCCGAGTCCGAATCGAATCGGTAAGCAGGGCGACGGCCCGTGCCGAAGCCAAACCGCTCAGCCAGTCGGCGCAGGCCACCCAGCCCCCGCAGCACACGGCCCCGATCAAGGGCAAACGTATCCAGGTCGCGAGTGGCGCCAACAAGGAGAAGCTGGTGGCCGAGGGGAAACGCCTGCAGGCCAGGCTGGGCCTTCCCTATCAGGTCAGGGGGCAGGGCCGCCTCTATCGTCTGATCCTGGGTCCGGTAGCGAGCCAGGCCCAGCAACGAGAGCTCAAGCATGTCAAAAACGCCGGTTATCCCCAGGCATTTTTAATTAATTGACCCCTATCCATGTGCCCTTCCCCCTGTGACGAAGGGACACATCTGGTATAGTTGTCGCCGTTTCCGTTTCATGGGGGCGCGCATGCTCCCGCCAGGCACCCAGGAAGTCGAAGATGTCCAAACTTGTTAAATCGCTGCTCCTCACCACCCTGGTCAGCACCGCTGCCTCTGCCAGTACCGATCCGGTCGTGGTGCCCTCCGCCCCCGCCATTGCCGCCAAGTCCTACATACTGATGGACTACTACACAGGGCAGACCCTGGTGGAGCAGAACGCCGACGAGCGTCTGCCCCCCGCCAGCCTGACCAAGATGATGACCTCCTACATCGTCGGCCAGGAGCTGGCCAAGGGGAACATCAAGCGCGAAGACATGGTGACCATCAGTCAGAACGCCTGGTCCAAGAACTACTCCGACTCCTCCAAGATGTTTATCGAGGTGGGCAAGCAGGTCTCGGTGGACGATCTCAACAAGGGCATCATCATCCAGTCGGGCAACGATGCCTGCGTCGCCATGGCCGAGCACATCGCCGGCAGCACCGACTCCTTCGCCAGCCTGATGAACACCTGGGCGGCCAAGCTTGGCATGACCAACAGCCACTTCATGAACCCCCACGGCCTGCACGAAGCCGAGCACTACTCCACCGCCCGCGACATGGCTCTGCTGGGTCAGGCCCTGGTGCGTGACGTGCCCGAGGAGTACAAGATCTACTCCCAGAAGTCGTTCCAGTTCAACGGCATCACCCAGCACAACCGCAACAAGCTGCTGTGGGACGCCTCCCTCAACGTCGACGGCATCAAGACAGGTCACGTGAGCGAGATCGGCTACAACCTGGTCGCCTCGGCCACCAACAAGGAAGGGATGCGCCTCATTTCCGTGGTGATGGGGACCGCCAGCGAGCGCGTGCGTGCCGAAGAGAGCAAGAAGCTGCTGACCTACGGCTTTCGCTTCTTCCAGACCCTGACCCCCTACAAGGCCGGTACCGAGCTGGTGACCCAGAAGATCTGGATGGGTGACAAGTCCACCGTCAAACTCGGTGTCGACAAGGATGTGGCGGTGACCATCACCCGTGGCCAGTCCGACAAACTCAAGGCCGATTTCCAGCTCGACAGCGAGCTGAAGGCGCCCCTGAGCAAGGGGCAGCGTGTGGGCACCGTCTTCCTCAAGCTGGGTGACAAAGAGATTGCCCAGGTGCCGCTGGTGGCACTGGAGGAGGTACAAGAGGGCAACCTGCTGAGCCGCATCTGGGATTACCTGATGATGCTGGTACAGAGCCTCTTCAAGTAAGTCTCCGCGACGGCGCCCAATGGGCGCCGTTTTGTTTCTACTGTAATAACCGTACGCTTTGCCAGTTCCGCCCATCACCGATTTGTGGTAAAAAGCAGCACCCCGGTGTTGGGGCTGCCGGGACCTCCCCTTGAAGGGGGACTACCCTGCCCCCATACTCAGCCGAGAGACGAACAACCGGCCGATCCCCTCGGCCACAGAGTAGGTAATGCGATGAATACCAAGTTTGACGAGCTGCTCGAATTTCCCTGCAAGTTCCCCTTCAAGGTGCTGGGCGTGGCCGATCCCGTCCTGCCAGAGCGGGTGGTAGAGGTGCTGCAGCTTCACGCTCCCGGTACCTATAGCCCGGTCGTCCGCCCCAGCAGCAAGGGTAACTACCACTCGGTCACCGTGACCGTGATCGCCCAAAGCAAGGAGCACATCGAGGCCATGTACACCGCCCTCGGTGAGATCGAGCAGGTCCGCTACGTCCTGTGATCGCCGGCCCCGCCTGGCGGGGCTCTGTTTTTCAGCCATCGAGGAGTCCCATGTCTGAGCCATCGCTCCCCCCTCTCATAGTGCGCCACCTCGGCCGCCGCCCCTACCAGGCGGTATGGGATGCCATGAAGGCCTTCACCGATAACCGCACGCCACAGACCCCGGACGAGTTCTGGGTGGTGGAGCACGATCCCGTCTTCACCCAGGGACAGGCCGGCAAGGCAGAGCACCTGCTCAATCCTGGCGATATTCCTGTGGTGCAGAGCGATCGGGGTGGCCAGATCACCTATCATGGGCCGGGACAGCTGGTGCTCTATGTGCTGGTAGATGTGCGCCGCAGCCATCTGACGGTGCGGGATCTGGTGAGTGCGCTGGAAAACGCCATCATTGCCACCCTGCAACAATGGGGCATCACCTCCTCGGCCAAACCGGATGCGCCGGGTGTCTATGTGGATGGGGCCAAGATAGCCTCTCTGGGCCTTCGGATCCGCAAGGGCTGCTCCTTCCACGGATTGGCCCTCAACATCAAGATGGATCTGGCGCCGTTCCAGCGCATCAACCCGTGCGGCTACGCCGGCATGGTGATGACACAGGCCAGCAGCCTGGGTGGACCCCAGAGTGTGAGCGAGGCGACGGCCCCACTGGTCACCGAACTGGCCCGCCTTATCGGCTACGACACAATAACGAATTCCGAGAGTGAATCATGAGCAAACCCATTCGTATGGAGCCGGGCGTCAAACTGCGCGATGCCGACAAGATGGCCCTGATCCCGGTGAAATTCATGCCGGATCCCAACGAGGAGCTGCTGCGCAAGCCGGACTGGATGCGGATCAAGCTCCCCCCCAGCAGCCAGAAGATCGATCACATCAAAAGCACCCTGCGCAAGAACAAGCTGCACTCGGTCTGTGAAGAGGCCTCTTGCCCCAACCTGGCGGAGTGCTTCAACCACGGCACGGCCACCTTCATGATCATGGGCGCCATCTGTACTCGCCGTTGCCCCTTCTGCGACGTGGCCCACGGCCGTCCGCTGCCCCTGGATCCGGAAGAGCCTAAGAAGCTGGCCCTCACCATCAAGGAGATGGGACTGCGCTATGTGGTGATCACCTCGGTAGACCGGGACGACCTGCGCGACGGCGGTGCCCAGCATTTTGCCGACTGCATCCGCGAAATTCGCGAGCACAGCCCCCAGACCCGCATCGAGATCCTGACCCCGGACTTTCGCGGTCGTATGGAGCAGGCCCTCGAGGTATTCCGCGACACCCCGCCGGATGTGTTCAACCACAATCTGGAGACAGCCCCGCGCATGTATCGGGTCGCTCGCCCGGGCGCCGACTACCACTGGTCTCTGGAGCTGCTGCGTCGCATCAAGGAGATGCACCCGGACCTGCCCACCAAGTCCGGTCTGATGATGGGACTGGGTGAAACCAACGAAGAGATTGTCCAGGTGCTCAAGGACTTGCGTGAGCACGGGGTCAACATGCTGACCCTGGGGCAGTATCTGCAACCGAGCCGCCACCACCTGCCGGTGAAGCGCTATGTGCCGCCCGCCGAGTTCGATGAACTCAAAGAGGTGGCGATGGGGCTTGGCTTCAGTCATGCCGCCTGTGGCCCCTTCGTGCGTTCCTCCTACCACGCCGACCTGCAGGCCAAGGGCGAAGAGGTGAAATAAGCCTCCCATGCCATAAAGAGAGGGCGCCATCGGCGCCCTCTCTCTTTTCTGTCAGCCATAAAAAACGCCCGCACTGTGGCGGGCGTCCTGGCTCTCTTAGCCCACCAGGGCAAGCGCATCGCGAGCGATGACCAGCTCCTCGTTGGTCGGGATGACCAGTGCCGGACGGCTGTCGGCCGTGGTGATCAGCCCCTCGCCACCGAGCACGGCAGCCTTGTTGGCCTCCTGATCGACCTTGAAGCCCATCAGGGCCAGGCGAGCAAGGATCATCTCGCGGATGATGGCGGCGTTCTCACCGATACCACCGGTGAAGACCAGGGCGTCGAGGCGACCCTCCATGGCGGCGGCGTAAGCCCCCACGTACTTGGCCACCCGGTAGGTGAAGACATCCACGGCACGCTTGGCACCGGCATCGGTATCGTAGTTCGTGGTGGCATAGCGGCAGTCGCTGCTCGCCTCGGTCAGGCCGAGCAGGCCAGAGTGCTTGGTCAGCAGGGTGTTGATCTCGTCGACCGAGTAACCCAGCTTGTCGTGCAGGAAGAAGACCACGGCCGGATCGATGTCACCGGAGCGAGTGCCCATGGCCAGCCCTTCCAACGGGGTCAGCCCCATGGAGGTATCCACCGACTTGCCCCCCTTGATGGCACAGACAGAGGCGCCGTTGCCCAGGTGGCAGTTGATGATATTGAGCTCATCAATCGGCAGGTTCAGGGCCTTGGCGGCCTCTTCGGCGATGAAGCGGTGGGAGGTGCCGTGGGCGCCGTAGCGACGGATGGCGTGCTCTTCGTAGAGCTTGTAGGGCAGCGCGTAGAGATAGGCTTCCTGTGGCAGGCTCTGATGGAAGGCGGTGTCGAAGACGACCACGTTCTTGTCGGCCAGCTGCGGGAACACCTTGAGAGCGGCCCGGATACCGATGAGGTGTGCCGGGTTGTGCAGGGGGGCGAACGGGATGGCGGCCTCGATGCCGGCGATCACCTCGTCATCCACGCGCACCGAGCTGGAGAACCGCTCACCGCCGTGCACGATGCGGTGACCAATGGCGACCAGTTGGGCCGCCAGGGCGGGATCCTGGCTCAGGATATGGTTCACGATAAAGTCGAGGGCCTCCTGGTGAGCCGCACCGGCTCCCAGTTCGGCTTCGCCCTTGACCCCGTGCAGTTTCCACTTGATACGGGCATCGTCCAGGTTGAAGCACTCGGCCAGGCCGGAGAGGCTGGCCTCACCGGTCTCGGCATCCATGACTGCGAATTTGAGGGAAGAGCTACCGCAGTTCAGGATCAATACCAACTTGCTCATCTTCAGAATCTTCCTGTGATACGGCTGTCGCCGCGTCGTTACATCCACATGGGACAGGATCCCCGCAGTGGGGCTGTATGGCCGCCTCGGCAGCCAATCTTTCAATTCGTTGCCGGCTCAGTCCAGCAGGCTCTTGTGTACCTTGACCACCAGCTTGCGTACCGGCGCGGGCAGGCCCTGGGTGCAGAGGGGACGGTGTAGCTCACCCGGATAGAAGATAGCGAAGTCGCCGGGTCGCATGGCCAACCAACTCTCCTGCTCCACCTCCACAAACCAGAGGTCGGGGTGAGGATGAGTGAGCCCCTCCAGCCGATATTGCTGGGGGCCGACGCCGATCCACTCGCGTCCCGAAAGCAGCAACTGGATGTCGAGATACTCCTGATGAAACTCCCCCAGGCGCTCATCGGCCGGCTGGGTGAGATCTTCTTGCACCAGGCAGAAGAGGCGATCCCCATCGATCGTCACCCGTCCAATGGGGTGCCCCTCCCAGTGTTCGACGGAGATGACCAGATCGCGCAGAATCGCCGCCAGAGACGGGGGGAGCAGGGCCTGGTCAAGGGCCATCAGGTTACCTGTGATCATGCAAGACCTCGCTCAACGCAACAAAAAGGGCCAAACGGCCCTGATAGTGTCATCAACATCGTACCAGTTGAAACAACATTATTACCCAACTAATTTCGCCTGATATTGACCAGAAACAAAAACAGGAGCATCTGCTCCTGTTTTATAAACAATATTTAAATGATTCAAATTTTCTTTAGGTTCTCAACGGGACGTGCATACATGGCCCGCCAGATATCCCTGTGTGCCTCGGGTACCTGAGCCAGTCGCGCCTCAAATGCCTGTCGCTCGGCCTGCTCCACCTGATCCGCCTCACCGGCCGCCAGATAGTTGTTGGGAAAGAGGCGATAGTTGCGCCAGATGACCCGGTCAATCACCTCGGCCAGCTCGTCGGGATCGGAGAATCCCTCCTGCAGTGGTGCCCCAAAGGTCACATGCACCCGCCCCTTCTGACCGACGATACCGGCGACTATGCTCTCGATATCCTCGAACTCCCCCTTCTCGTAGCGCCCTGTGTGTGCCTTCTCATAGAGCTCGCGCGCCTTGGCCATGTCGGTGGGATCACACTCGTAGGAGATACTGACCGGCACTATGTTGAGACGGCGCATGTAGTCGGTAAACTCGATCTTCTGCTTCTTGCCGTCCATGTAGAACATCTTGAGGATGGCCGGATCGGTTCTGTCATCCCCATCCTTGGCCCGCCCCTCCTTCTGGGCGATCCAGATGGAGTGACCACTCGCCAGGGATTCACCGATATAGGCAGAGAGATCGCCAAAGGTCTTCATCATCTCCCGCGGCCCCTTGGCGGAGCGTTTGACGATAAAGCTCTTGTTCAATCGCATCAGCTCGGTGGCGCAGGGCTTGCGCAGCAGGTTGTCACCGATGGCGATGCGCACGGTATCGAAGCCGTTCTTGAACAGACCCCAGTTGACGAAGGCAGGATCCATGGCGATGTCGCGATGGTTGGAGATGAAGAGATAACCCTTGCCCGGCTCGAGGTGCTCGAGGCCGGAGAAGGTGACGCCGCGGGTGGAGCCGGCAATCATCCGCTCCATATAGCGGGTCACCCCGAGCTGAACCTGGCGCACCGTATTGACGCCGGCCCACTTGCGACGCAGCACCAGACGGATGAGGGGACGAATGGCCCAGCCCAGCCAGCCGACCAGGTTGCCAAAGCGGTAGCGGGCGATGGCGCCGATGAACTCGTCATCCTGAACAAGGCGTTCAATTGCCCCTGCCACTTCGTCGTCGTTGTAGGGGCGGATCTCCGCAAATCTGTCTACTTCTGCCACTGTATGTGCCTTTATCTTCGGGGAAAGAGGTGCCCTGCACCCTCAAATTTCAGGGCGCAATTTTACACGCTTTTCCACTGTGGGATACGCAACACCAAGAGATCTGAGATCTGACCAGTAAAATATCAGGTATCCGGTGCCAGCGCCCACCGCACGGCAGCCTCGGCATGAAGAGCCGTGGTGTCATACAGCGGCACGGCGGCCGCGCACTCCCCCACCAGCAGGGCAATCTCGGTACAACCGAGGATCACGGCACCGGCCCCCTCTTCAGCCAGCCGCGCGATCACCTCGAGATAGGCCTGGCGTGACGCCTCACGGATCTCGCCGAGGCAGAGCTCATCGTAGATGATCCTGTGCACCAGCTCCCTGTCTGCCTCGCCGGGCACTACCACCTCCAGGCCAAACTGCTCCTCGAGGCGGGCGCGATAAAACGCCTGCTCCATGGTGAAACGGGTGCCGAGCAGTCCGACCCGGCGCACCCCGTCGGCCACCAACCGCTCACCGGTGGCGTCGGCGATGTGCAGCAGCGGGATCGACACCGCAGCGACCACATCGTGCGCCACCTTGTGCATGGTGTTGGTGGCGATCAGCAGAAAATCGGCGCCGCCGGCCTCCAGAGAGCGGGCGGCTGCGGCCAGCTCGCGCCCCGCTTCTTCCCACCGCCCTTGCGCCTGTAGCCGCTCGATGACGGCAAAGTCCACGCTGTGCAACAGGATACGCGCCGAGTGCAATCCTCCCAGCTCGCCACGCACGCCCCGGTTGATGGCCTGGTAATAGCTCACGGTCGACTCCCAACTCATGCCACCCAAGAGACCGATACAGCGCATGGCTCACTCCTTTCGTAAAAAAGGCCCCGCAGGGCCAACAAGACAGACGTCTAGATCCAGATCATCAGCACGCAGGCCGCCGTGGCGACGCCCATGCCGAGGTTGAAGCGCCGCCAGCCAAGCGGCGTGCGGATGAGGCGCCGCACCTGGGCACCAAACACCACCCAGAAGGCGCCGGTGTAGAGGCCGGTGCAGAAGAAGATGGCGAGCACCCAGAGGGCGGAGGGCCAATAGGCCTCGCCGGCCAGGGTGAAGCCACCGATGGCCGACAGGGCCATCATCCACGCCTTGGGGTTGAGCAACTGTAGCAGCGCCCCCTGGTGGGCCGGGATCAGAGAGCGGTTACCCTCCGCCGGACCCGAGGCAGTGGCCACCTTCCAGGCCAGCCACAACAGATAGAGCGAACCCGCCACCTTGAGCAAGTCATGCAGCAGGGGCAGCTGCTCGAAGATGATCCCAAGCCCCAGAGCCATCGCCAGGATCATCAGGTTGATGCCCCCCACCACCCCCACCAACAGGGGCAGACTGCGGCGAAAACCCTGGGCTGCCCCGCTGCTGGTCAACAGCATGTTGTTGGGGCCCGGCGTTCCGCAGGTGACCAGGGCAAACCCCGCCAGGGGCAGTAACCAGTTGAGATCCATCGTCACATCATCCTTTTCGGGCGAAAGGCCCTACTATGCCGCAGGGGTTTCATGCATAACAAGCCGCCTGTATGCCGGTTGTTTGCATGCATTTTCTTACATCCAGAGGGTCACCACGCACAGCGCCGTCAGCCCCCCCAGGGTACCGTTGAGACGGCGCCACCCCTGATCCGAGCTTATCCAGTTGCCCAGCTGCCGACCAAATACCACCCAGATGAAGCAGACCGGCAGGGCTACCAGGGCAAAGCTGGCCATGATGATGAGCTGGCTAGGCCAGTAACCGGCGCCATTCTGACTAAACAGGCTGATGGCCGAGATCCCCATCATCCAGGCCTTGGGATTGAGAAACTGAAAGCCCAGTCCCTCGAGCAGGGTCATGGGACGGGCACGACCGGCCGGGTCCCCCGGCGAGCCAGCCAGGGTGATACGCCACGCCAGCCAGAGCAGGTAGAGGCTACCGACGATCTGCAACCCGGTTCTCAGCCAGGCTCCCCCCTCGAACAGGGGATAGAGACCGAGGGCCAACACCAGTTGCAGCACAGGTTGGCCAGCGCTCACCCCGATAAGGTGTGGCAGGGTGCGGCGCACCCCGAAATTGGCACCCGAGGCAGTCAACATCAGGTTGTTGGGGCCCGGGGTACCGCACATCAGTACCGCAAAGCCAAAGAGGGTGGCGTACCATTCGAGTGTCATCTGCGTTGCTCCTGTTTCACCATATTGTATCGATACAATGCCGATACTTTGCTTGTGCACTGCCTGTAAGCAACGCTATATTGAGTTAATTTCTCGATCAATGGATTTATTGTCACCATGACAATTTGGACCCCGGAGCTCGCCGCCCACGACGGCCCCCTCTATCTGAGACTGGCTCAGGCCATTGAGCACGCCATCGCCGAGGGCACACTGCCCCCCGGCTCGCGACTGCCGACCCAACGCGCCCTGGCCGACCGGCTCGGGGTGACCGTAGGCACCATCACCCGGGCCTACGCCGAGGCGGAGCGGCGCGGCCTGCTCGCGGCTCGGGTCGGTAACGGTACCTGGGTGCGGGAGAAGGGGGAAACCAGCGGAGCCGACTGGCCGGTGCGCGAAGAGCTGGAGGGGCGCATCGAGCTGTGGCAGAACCTGCCGGTGCCTCTCGACCGGGCTTCCCTGGTGGGACCTCTGCTGCGTCAGCTGGCTGACGACCCCCATCTCAACCGCCTGCTCGGTTACGACCAGGAGGCGGGCCGGCCGCACCAGCGCCAGGCCTTCCTCGACTGGCTGGGAAGCCTCGGTATTCAGGCCGGGCACGATCGCTTCTTGTTTTGCAACGGCGCCCAGCACGGCATCCTGCTGACCCTGCTGGCCACCGGCTGCGTCGGCGAGAGCATCGCCTGCGAGGGACTGACCTACCCCGGCCTGCTTGGCGCGGCGCGCCAGCTGCGCTGCCAGGTAACGGCGGTGGCCATGGACGACGAGGGTATGCTACCTGAGGCGCTCGACACCCTCTGCCGCCAGCGTCGACCGCGTCTGGTCTACCTCACCCCGACCCTGCAAAACCCCACCACCGCCATGATGGGCGAGGCGCGCCGCCGCGCCCTGCTGGCCGTGTGCGAACGGCACGGAGTCTGGGTAGTGGAAGATGACGTGAACGGCCTGCTGCCTCTGGATCGCCCCACTCCTATGGTGGAGCTGGCACCGGAGCGGGTCATTCACCTCGGCAGCCTGGCCAAGATTGCCTGCGGTGGCCTGCGGGTAGGCTTTCTGCTCTGCCCGCCAGGCCTGCACAGCGCGTTGGCCCAGGCGATGCGCCTGTCGAGCTGGATGGTGAGCCCGCTGCTGCTCGAGGTCGCCTCCCGCCTGTTACGCCAAGGGCTGGCCCCCCTGCTCGAGGAGCAGCGCAGGGTGCTGGGTCGACGTGGCGAGCTGCTGCGCCAGTTGCTGCCGGAGGCCCGCTGGCACAGCGGCGCCATGCACGCCTGGCTGCCCCTGCCTGCCCCCTGGCGCAGCCAGGAGTTCGTGGCAGCAGCCGACGCGGTCGGGGTTGGCATCACCAGCGGCGAGCTGTTTGCCGCCGGCCAGTATGCCGCCCCCCAAGGAGTGCGTCTTAGCCTGAGCCAACCCTCCAGTGACGCTCTGCTCGCCGAAGGGCTGACCCGGCTGCGCGATCTGCTGGCCGGCTCGCCTCCGATCGTCCCTATCCTGTAGGGACATTTCACTCGCGCCTGAAGAGCGCACCGGAAATAACGCCCCCTTTTCCCACTCAGCGGGTGGCATGGGGGCGATATCTCATCAGAAAAATCATCCGGTTACGCAATGCTCCGCCGACCTTGCTATATTCATACCTCAATCGAATCCGCCACTTTTTATATACCTGTGCGGGGAGATCTCCGGGTATGCAATTTCTCATCGTCGAAGAAACCCCCCTGCTCAGCACCGCCATCTGCCTGACCTTGCGCAAGCATGGCCTGGGCGTGGAAGAGATGATGCAGTGTAAAGACCTGCATGCCATCTCTTCTCTCCTTCATCATTACCACTTCGATGCCATCATCTGCCGTCAGAGTCACTATCAGGGGCATGAGGGCATCAGGCTGTTACAAGAGGCCGACTATCAAGCACAACTGCCGCCCGGAGTGGTCCTCTTGCTGCTCAACGAGGATCCTGAGCCGCTGACGCTGGGTCTCTCGACCATTCACTTCGAGTTGCAGCTCCCCATTCCATTCACCAGCCAGTCGCTGGACGACAGTGCACAAGAGCTCATCAACCTTACCCGCATCACTCGGCCCTTGTGCCCGTCAATCCGGCAGCAAGAGTGGGCTCTCACCCTGCATCAGTGTGAAGACATTCAATTTCGCCTGTTTAAATCCCCCTTGGTCAGGCTTCACCTCGATCGCCTCAAGGGGATGCTGCTCTTGCAGCAACGGGCCTATCTGGATGCGAGCCAACACTACGCCCTGTGTGCCACCGAATACCCGGCCAGCTGGCCCCGCTGCGGCCTCTTTCTCGCCATGATTGGCT
The DNA here is from genome assembly GCF_040908155.1 of Aeromonas sp. R6-2. Classification (NCBI taxonomy): domain Bacteria; kingdom Pseudomonadati; phylum Pseudomonadota; class Gammaproteobacteria; order Aeromonadales; family Aeromonadaceae; genus Aeromonas; species Aeromonas sp. R6-2. The sequence goes on from NZ_JBFODE010000056.1 coordinate 41,630, forward strand.
TGGGGCGCCTCGATGTGGCCCAGCGGGATCTGGAATTAAGGGCCTCATCGTTGAGCGAGATCAGTCTGCTCAAGTTAACCGTGATCCTCGATGTTCAGGAGGGGCGCTGGTTTGCCGCCAAACTGAACCTCGAGAAGCTGCTCCATCAACAACATCATCCAGACTTTCGGCACGCAGCGATTCTACTGGCCATCTTGCTGCATGATGTCGACATGGGGTGCCATCACATCGCACAGCTAAAGCTGGCCTTCTTCCCCGAAGGGCGGCTGCGCCTCAGTGTCGAGCAATTCATGCTGGAAGTGGCGTTGAAGTTACTCTGGCAGCGCTCAACCCTGCCAAGGGACCACACCCTGTCGCTGAAGTTTCAAGAGCTGGGCCCTCTCTCCCCTCCGCAGCTGTCCGAACGCGAAGCCGGGGTAGTGCAGGCGCTCTGGTCTTTACTCGATAACGACTTCGATGGCGCCATGACCCGCTTGACCACGCTGGCTGACGAGGAGAATCCGGCACCCGGCGCACTCCTGCTTGAGTTCGCCCTCAGCCACCACTGCACCCTGACCCAGAGAGCACTCCAGTGTCTGGAGAAGCTGGGGAGCCTGCAGCCCCCCACGCCTCTCTCGCCGCTGCTCGGCACCCTGGTGCATCGCACGCTGGAGAGCCTCGGACAGTTTGTGCAGGAGGAGGACGACCGGCTGGAGCAACTTCGCAGCGCGCGTAACGACGCTATCCGTCATCATCAGTGGCAACGGGCCCTGCAACTGAGTATCACCCTCTGTACCGATTTTCCCGCCTACCCCGCAGAGGCCTGGGCCACCCTCAACTTGCTGAGCCGGGCCTGGCCCGGTAATGCCCCGGCCAGCCAGGTGGCATCGCTGGTTGAGAGCCTCACTCAGCGCCTGGATCGCGATGCCGGATTCCAGACTCACTACGGTGAGCGTTACGGCGCACTGCTGGGACAGATCCATCGCCATCTGGACGAACATCTCTCCCCCTGAGACCCGGCTTCTCTTCATCAGGCGGGTCGGTACAATGGAACTCCCCCACTCAGGAGCCCCGCCATGTCAGGCCTTCGCCCTCTTGCCATCTCCCTGCTGGCGCTACTGCTGAGCGCCTGTGCCACCCCGCATCAGCACCAGCTGGGCTCGGCTCTCACCACGCTGGAGGGGGAGCTGCAGCGCCTGGAGGAGCAGTTGGCGAGCCTCAACGCCCTCCACTACCAGAAGGCCATCGATGCCCCCCTCTCCCTGCGCCGGCATCTGACCGAGCTGGAGAGCCAGGGCGTTCGGGTTCGCTTAAGCGACGGCCCTGAGCTGACCTATGAGTACCGGCTCGATACACCACCAGCCGGCGGCAGACTCAGCGCCGCTCCCTGCCACGACTACGAGTTTGAGTTGCGCCGCCTCGGCCGCCTCGGCACCCTGCACCTCGAGTGGCAAGGGGGCGAGCTGCGGGGAGCGCAGAGCCAGCGTCAGTCTGACTGCCGCTGGCCCGCCGACTCAGACTACGCCGCGCACCAGGATGCCACCGATGAGCAAGGGGGCGAGCCAGCGCCAGCAGCCGAGCAGGGCCACCCGCCAGTGGGGGGCTAACTGGCCGGGCAGAGCCTGACGCCCGAGTCGCCACCCCAGCAGCAGGGTCAGACCCAACCCGAACAGAGGCATCATCAGGTTGGAGGTGACGAAGTCCAGCAGATCGAAGATCCCCTTGCCAAACAGGGTAACGCCCGAGAGGGGCCCGAACGAGAGGCTCACCGGAATGCCGGTTCCCATGATGGCCAGGGTGACCAGGGCCGAGGCCCGTCCCCGCGCCATCCCCCACTGCTCACAACAGAAGCGCACCAGGTGCTCGAGCAGCGAGATGGAAGAGGAGAGAGCTGCCATGGCCAGCAGGACGAAGAAGATGACGGCCAGGGGTTGTCCCAGTGGAATATGCTGGAACATGGCAGGCATGGTCATGAAGGTAAGGCCGGGGCCCGCCGCGGGATCGATACCCGTGGCCGCCAGGGCCGGGAAGATCATCAGACCCGCCAGCACGGCGATGAGGCTCGCCAGTATCACGACCCAGAGGCTGGAGCGCCCCACCCCGGCGGTATCCGGCAGATAGGCCCCGTAGGTGGTGTGGATGCCAAGACCGATGGAGAGCGAGAAGAAGGCGAGCCCCATGGCGTCCAACACGCCATCCACCCCGAGTTTGGAGAAGTCGGGCTCGAGGAAGTGACGCACACCGGCAGAGGCGCCAGGCAGACTCAGACCAACGCCCACCAGCAGCAACATCATCACAAACAGGGCTGGCATCATCCAGCGCAGGGAACGCTCCACTCCCTTTTGGATATCACCGCGCAACAGCCACCAGGTGATGCCGGCAAACAGCATATGGGTCACCAGGGGCCACCAGGGGTGGCTCACATAACCGTTAAACAGGGCCGTTAAGGCCGTGCCATCCCCATGGGCCAGCTTGCCGCTCGCCGCCATGGCCACATAGCCCAGGGTCCAGCCCCCCACCACGCTGTAGAAGCTGTAGATGAGAAAGCCGCAGAGGATCCCCATCCAGCCCAGCAGCCGCCAGTGACCTCCGGCCAGCCGGGCGAAGGCGCCCACCACCCCCTGGCGGGTCAGGCTGCCGAGCAGGGTCTCGGCCATCAGTACCGCGACCCCCAGCGTCAGGCTAAAGAGCAGAAACACCAGCAAAAAGGCACCACCACCGTTGGCCGCGGTCACATAGGGAAACTTCCAGATGGCGCCGAGACCGACGGCGGTGCCGACAGAGGCGAGGATATGGCCGAGGCGAGAGGACCATTGAGACTGCATCGTATGAACTCCGGTCAAAAAGAAGGCGGGCCCTGATGGCCCGCACACGGTTCATACGTTACCGGTGACAACCGGCAATCACTACCACGATATTCCACCAATTCGCGCCATTTTTAGCACGACTCACCAACCGGTGGCTGAAACTAAATTGGTTGTGCTATCAGGCCGATCGCAGACCTCAGATCACCCCGAGCTCGCGCAGTCGCTCCATCAGGTAGGAGTCGGCGGTGTGACGCTCGGAGAGCACCACATCGGGACGGGGATGGAGGAACAGCGGCAGGGAGATTCGCGCCTTGTTAAGGCTGCCACCGGTGGGGTTGATCACCCTGTGGGTGGTTGAGGGGTAATAGCCCTGAGAGGCCTCTTGCAACATGTCACCTATGTTGATGATAAGGGTGCCAAAGTCACAGGGCACATCCATCCACTCTCCGTCGGCCCCCATCACCTGCAGGCCCGGCTCGCTGGCTGCCGGCAGTATGGTGAGCAGGTTGATGTCCTCGTGGGCGGCGGCACGAATGGCCCCGGCCTCTTCGGTACCATTCAGGGGCGGGTAGTGGAGCACCCGCAGCAAGGTCTTCTGGCTACCCTCGATCATGGAGGAGAGGGGGCAACTGTAGTGCGCCGCGATATCGGCGGGAGTGTGTTGCTCGACCCAGGAGAGCAGCTCGGCCGCCAGCTCGTTGGCGAGTCGGTAGTACTCCATTGCCTGGGCGCTCAGCTCCTCCGGGATCTGTCCCCAGGGATAGATATGGAAGTACTCCTTGATATCTTTCTTGGTATGACCCTTGGCCACCTCGGAGACGGAAGGGGGGAAGTAACCATCCTGAGTCTCACGGTTGAAGTGGAAGTCGTGCTTGCGCTCGCTGTTAAAAAATTGCTGCCAGTTGTCATAGATTGCCTGAACCAGCTCACGGGGGATGGGATGGTTGGTCAGCACACCAAAACCCGTGGTGCGCAGGGATTCGGTGAAACGGGCCGCCGCATCCGGGGCGCGGTAGTCGACAGTCAGAACTTTCATTATTATGTTTCGCTCATGTTAAAGGAGGCGACATTCTAGATCCTGGCGGCCCGGCTGCAAAGTCCCGATAATTGAGTGCGCCTTCGCTTCGGCATAGAATCGGCCTCTCTTTCCTGACGAGACTCTCTTATGAATGCACGCCTGCTGCTGCTCTCTCTTCCCCTGATCCTCGGTGGTTGTAGCGCCCTCTCCGAAGAGGAGTGCCGAACCGTCAACTGGCATCACCTCGGTTATCAGGATGGAGAGCGGGGGCGTCCTCGCGATGTGGTAAGCCAGTATGGTCAAAGCTGTGCCGAATACGGGATCCAGCCAGACAGGGCCGAGTGGGAGAAGGGTTATCAGAAGGGACTGGAGCTCTACTGCATTCCCGAGCTGGCCTACCGCAAGGGGCGTAATGGTGATGAGTATCAGGGGGTTTGTCCCAATGACGCCAGCTTTATGAAGCAGTACCAGCGTGGCCGGGACGAATACCTGGTAGAGAAGCGCATCGGTGAACTGCAGCAGGAGCTGAGCACTCTCAACACCAGCATAGGTACCCTGGAGATGCAGCTGCGCAACAGCAAGGAGAGCTCGGATCGCAGCTACTACCGCAGCCAGCTGGATCGCGCCAACCGGCGGGCCACCTCCATCGAGCAGGAGATCTGGCGCCTGCGCAATCCACCCACCGTTATCCAGTTCAAGCTGTAGTGTGAAGAGGGCGCCAACGGCGCCCTCTGTCATGTTCAGGTGCGAAAGCGTCGCACCATCTCCTGCAACTGGGTGGCCAGATGGTTGAGCTCGCCGCATGCCTGCGCCATCTGATTGGCCCCGGCGGTCACCTCCTCCGAGGCGTGGCTGATGTTAACCACGTTGCGGTTGAGCTCTTCGGTCACGGCCCCCTGCTCCTCGGTCGCCGTGGCGATCTGAATATTCATACTGGAGATACTGCTCACCGCACCGCTTATCTCCGAGATGGAGCTCCCCGCATCCCGCGCCGTCTCGACAGTCGAGCTCATCATCTCCTGACTCTGCTGCATGGTGGCTCCCGCCTGCTCGGCACGCTGCTGCAACTCGGCGATGATGCTGTTGATCTGGGTGGTCGAATCCTGGGTTCGCTTGGCCAGGGTTCGCACCTCGTCGGCTACCACGGCGAAACCACGTCCCTGCTCACCGGCCCGGGCTGCCTCGATGGCGGCATTGAGGGCCAGCAGATTGGTCTGCTCGGCAATGCCACGGATCACCTCGAGCACCACGCCGATATTGCGGCTGTCATCACCCAACTGACGAATGACGGCGGCCGTGCTCTCGATGGCCCCCGCCACCTGCTCGATGCGACGAATCGACTCCTGCACCGTCTTGGCTCCCTGTTCGGCGCGCTTGCTCGCCTGACCGGCAGCACTGGCTGCCTCGCTGGTATTGCGGGACACCTCCTGCACCGTGGCCTGCATCTCGTTCATGGCGGTAGCCAGCGAATTGAGCTCGTGCTGCTGGGTATTCATATTGCCCGCTGACTGGCTGGAGACGGCGCTCATCTCCTCTACGGCCGAGCTCATCTGCACCACGGCCCCGGACACTTCACTGACCAGCTGACGCAGGTTCTGCTGCATCTCGCCAAACCCTTTCGCCAGTTTGCCAAGCTCGTCGTTATTGAACTGGCTACTGTCGACCCGCACAGTGAGGTCCCCGGCCGCCACCTTGCGTGTCTGCTCCAGCAGCGCCATAACGGGGTTACGGATCTGGGCCGTCAGCAACCAGGCGATCACGACCACAAAGGCAACCGTCAGCAAGCCGATGACGATGTTGATATTGCGCGAACTACTATAGGAATGATCGATCTCCTGATTCATGACACTGGCACGTTGATCGTTGATCTCCCGCAGTCGCGTGGCGTGAGTGGCGGCTTCGGCCAACGTTGTCAATGTTTCGTTCTTGCGCAGGCTTCTGGCCTTCTCGAGATCTTTTCGCTGCAAGGCATCCACCAAGGTTTCGTGATAGCCAAAGTAGCGCTTGGCCGTCTCATTAAGGGCATTAAAGGTCTGCTCCTCCTGACCTGAAGGGTCGAAGGGAAGTCGCCCATAGCTCTGGGAAGCCTCATCGAATGAGGATCTGGCCTTGGCAAAGCTCTGGGTGTAACGGTCAAACTCTTCACTATCCTGATTCAGCACGGCCACCGCCTGACTCAACTCGGCGCGGCGCGCATCGGTCAGCGCCAGCTGCATCTGACTGGCCAAACGAATCGAGGGGATCAGGTTGTCGGTGATCTCTGTGGTCTGATCGTTAAAACGGGAGAGCTGCAGTGTCGAAAACCAGGCCAATCCAAGCACCAACACGGCCAAAAAAGTAAACCCGGCACTCAGCTTCTGACCGATGGACATGTTTGTAAACATAAAGGAGCATCCTTGAAATTGATCGGCTCTCCGGTCGCCACAGGGGGACCCGGAGGGGGTCATATTGAGCATAGCTGGATGGGTAAAAACGCAAGGAACTCCCCACCTCCGATCTCATATCGACCCCCAAGGCCAACCCCTTGATTCAAGTGGCACTAATAACAGTGCTATCACTCGTGCCAGGGTCTCTTCTTTCTCTCAACCACCAGCCATTCGAGCAGGGCTTCGGGGTGTCCCAGCATGCCGGCGATCTGGATCCGCTCCAACCGCTCCCCCTGCTGCAGCGCCAGGGTGGGATACCCCTGTCCACCGATGCGTCGTAGCCACCACTGGCTATCTCGCAGATGCTCGACCAGAGGGGCCGCATCAAACGCCGCCCGAAATGCCCCGGACTCGATGCCCTGCTCGGCCGCCAGGCTCGCCAACAGGGAAAACTGCCCAACCCTGAGGCCGTCCCGGTAATGGCACTCCTGAATGCGCCGTAGCAGGGTCAGGGGATGCCCCCCCAGCGCAGTCACCGCCAGGATGGCACGCAGGGGAGGCTCCGAGTCGAGTACGCCCTGCTCATCGAGCAGTAGCTCGTCGAAATAGCGAGCCCCGAAGGATTGACCGGTGAGGGCGGCGATCCGCTCGTCATGGGGACGCACATAATCGTGCAAGGCCCGCCCCATGGGCCGGCGACGCTCCTCCAGCCAGAGTCCGCCCCCGTGCAATTGCAGACGCAAACCCGGCAGGGTCGCGGCCACCTTCAGCAGCGGGGCCGCGCCATAGCACCAGCCGCACAGAGGGTCATAAACATAATGCAGGGTGTCTTGAATCATTACATTACCTCGCGGGGCCGATCGCCCGGCCCCCGCTCTGCCTTACCACTTCATCTCGCCGGTCGCGACCTTGGCACCGATGGCCAGGCCATCGTCCACCGGCAATGCCGGGTAGGCCTGTTTCATCGCCTCGATCAGGGTGGCGGAGTCCTTGCTCCTGGCAAGCTCGGCCTCGAAACGCTGGACGTAGTCGCGGGTGAAGGTGACGGCGTCGACGCCCTTGGGCATCTCGCCCAGATAGTGGCCAGGAATGACACGCTCGGGCTGGAGCGCCACCAACTGGTTCAGGGTCTCTACCCACTGACCGCGCGCAGCCTGGGTCTGACTGTCGGCCATCCACACATGTACGCCGCTGTAGATGGCCACCCCGCCGAAGGCGGTCTTGACCGAGGGGGCCCAGAGGAAGGCGCTCGGGGTATTCATTCCCTTCACCTCTATGGTCTCTCCCTCGAGGGTCAGATGAGAGGCATTCATCACCTGGGGCACGGTCAGACTCTTGGGAGCACCTTCACCCAGAATGGGACCCCAATAGGCGAGCTTGGCATCCTTGGTCTGCTTGATGTGGTCGACCACATGCTGGCTGGCGACCACCCTGGCGTTGGGGAAGGCTGCAACGATGGGTTCGAGGCCGAAGTAGAAGTCAGGATCCCCGCCACTGATGTAGATGGTGGTGAGGGTCTTGCCACTGCGCTTGATCATGTCGACCAGCGCCTGGCCGTTCTTCACGTCGAACTGGGCGTCGATCAGAATGGCTTCCTTCTCGCCAAGCACCAGCTCGGAAGAGACCGGAAAGATGGCATTTTCACCCGGGTTGTAGACTTCAATCGACAGGGGGGCGGCACCGGCAGCGGTGGCGGTCAATGCGGTGGCCAAAGCCAGAGGGGTGATACCTGTTTTCATATTGTGCTCCTCAAAAGCAGTGTTGTTGCGATGGAGAGCACTCTATTTCATTAAAATGGTTAAAAATACCGCATAATAGCGACATCACTGTTGCACATATCGAGCAAATAAATGGATCGACTCACCGCACTCAGGGTCTTCGTGACCGTCGTCGAGAGAGGCAGTCTCAGCGCTGCCGCCGAGCGACTCGACATCTCCCGCGCCATGGTCTCCCGCTATCTGGCCGAGCTGGAGCAGTGGATGGGGGCTCGACTGCTGCATCGCACCACCCGTCGTCAGAGTCTCACCAGTGCGGGTGAAGAGGCCCTCTCCCACGCGCGGGCCATGCTGGCCATCGGCGACGAGATGGCCCAGCTGGCGATACGCCAGGATGCCGCCCCCAAGGGACAGCTGAGGGTCACCTGCAGTTACTCCCTGGCCGACGCCTTTCTCATTCCCGCCAGCCACGACTATCTCGCCCGCTGGCCGGGGACTGCCATCGACATCCTGCTGGTGGATCGTACCGTCAACCTGGTGGAGGAGCGCATCGATCTGGCCTTGCGTATCACCAATGATCTCGATCCCAACCTGGTGGCGCGTCGCCTCGGTGGCTGTCGCTCGGTGATCTGCGCCAGCCCCGCCTATCTCGCCGCCCACGGCACCCCACAGAAGGTGCAGGATCTCGCCCTGCACAACTGCCTCACCTATGCCTATTTCGGCAAGAGTCTGTGGCACTTCGAGGGGCCCGAGGGCCCCGAATCGGTCCCCGTCAGCGGCAACCTGAGCGGTAACATCTCCAACCTGTTGCTACGCGCCACCCGGCTCGGCACCGGCATCAGCATGCAGCCCCTCGCCTCTGCCACCCCGCTGATCGAACGGGGCGAGTTGATCCCTCTGCTCACCGGGTACGAGCCGCGGCAACTTGGTGTCTATGGGGTCTACGCCACCCGCAAGCAGATGTCTCCCCTGCTGCGCAGCTTCCTCGACTTTCTGGTCGCGCGAATGAGGGAGGATCCCCTCTGGCAGGAGGCCGAATAACAAGAAAGCCACCCTGGGGTGGCTTGCTCTCTTATGCATCGAAATGGTTGGTTGTCACGGCGGCTATCTCGGGCTCCGTCTCCTCCCCGGAGAGGTAGATATCCCGATAGGCCACATAGATGGAGTAGTTCAGGGCCGGCATCACCACCAAGAGCCCCACCAGCAGGAGCATGCCCCCCAGCAGAAGCAACAGGAAGGCCAGCACACTCCAGGTGAGGAAGGGCCACATGTTGCGCAGACAGCCGAGGAAGCTCAGGCGCAGGGCCAGCAAGACGGGCACCCGGTGAAAGAAGATGAGTGCCGGGGCAAAGGTAACCGCCATCAGCACGGGCACCACCAGCACCAGTCCGGCCAGCATCGCAAGCAGCACGGCCCTGGCCTCTTCCGGGGTCGCCGCCAGGGTGGCAGGATCCTGTCCCAACAGGTCGGCAACCCCCCAGTGGGAGAGCAGGGTCATCACCAGCTGGACGATCAACAGCACCAGAGTACTCATCACCAGCCCCCCCAGCACCAGCGGGGTCAGCTGGCGACGGAATCCGGCGAAGAGATCGCCAAAGTCGATCTGTTGCCGCACCTGGGCGTGGTGCGCCGCCACCATCCACCCCGCCATCCAGACCATATAGAGCAGATTGGAGATGAGTCCGCCGGCCGGCAAGCTCTCCAGCAAGACGCCGGCCACCAGCCAGCAGAGCACCATGGCCACGCTGACGCCGCGCCCCCGGTTGAAGAGATCGAAACCGTGGCGGGTCCAATACCAACCACGACCCATACCAAACTGGCGCGGCGCCACCAGGGCGGGCATATCCTGCATAGACTGACTCCTGAAATAGATAACCCGTCGATTCTATATAAAAAGCGTGAACATGCCATGAGCGGCGCGGACCACGGCAACAGGCGGTAACAAAAAGGGGCCCCGTTGATGGCCGATTCCCGTTAAGATGGCCCGATCCCCCTCATCACGGAGCCGCCATGTCCCGCCGTCTACTCACTCTCCTGTTACTGCTCTCTCTGGGGACCAACGGATGGCTCCTGATGCGCCCCCAAGCCAAGCAGAGTGCCCCTCCCTCATCGTTCGAGGCAACCCCGGCCCCCTCCTGCCCACCACAGCAGGTCGCCTCCGGGCGCCCATCACCGCCACTGCGCAGCGAACCCGCGGCGACCCAGCCAGAGCCGCCGACGGCAGAACTGGAGCAGGCGGTCAGCGAGTGGAGTCAGAGCAGTGATGGCAGCCTGCTGCTGGAGAAGCTCTACGAGGCCGAGCAAGGTAGCCAGTTACCCCGACTGTTCGAGCGACTCAATCTGGCACAAGGAATACGGCCCCAGGTGAGCGATCTGCTCAAGGAGCTCTATCGCCTCGGCTTCGACACCCCTCAGCAATATGAGGTGCGCAGCCAGCAGATCTGGCAGGAGATCGCCGCCCTGACCGGTACCGAGGCCCGTGAGCAGCTTGAGCAGGAGCTCTACAGCGGCGATCCCTATCGTCTGATGGAGCTGCAGGGGCGCCTCGCCGAGCGCAGCACCCCTCTCGAGCCCACTCAGCGGCATGCCATGACCCGACTGATGATGGAGGCTCACCGCCACCTCAATCAGAGTGAGCCGGGGGATGCGGCCAGCTGGCTCGAGAGCCAGCGCGTCTATACCCAGGAGGTGCTGGAGCAGGGACACCAGCTCCTCAATCCGACCCAATATCAGGTACTGCGCGAGATGCTGGAGCTGGAGCTGCTACGCCAGGAGGTCAGCGCCCAGATGGAGCGGATCTACCGCAGCGTCGAGCCTCAGGAGTAGTCCCCCCGGCGCTCCCGTCTCATGGCCAGCACCATGACCAGGGTCAGCAAGACGCTGCAGGAGGGGAGCGCCAGCCAGACACCGGAGACACCGAAGAGGGCACCAAGGCCGAACAGCAGGCCGCCGATGAGCAGTAACTTTCCACCGGTCAACAGGGTCGCTACCCGTGGCCGGTTGATGGCCTGAAAGTAGGTGGCCCCCACCAGCAACACCCCCTCCATGGGAAGCCCCCAGAAATAGAGCCAGATGCCGGAGACCGCCACCGGCAGCAGGGCTCCGTTATCCCCGGCAAAGAGCCAGACCGCCCCCTCAGGCCAGAGATAGAGCGGCACCACTCCGGCCAGCGCCACCAGCAGGGTCACCGCGAGCGCCAGATTACGGATGCGCAGCACCCGCTCCCTGTGTCCGGCACCGGCATTGAAGCTGGCGATGGGCTGGATCCCCATGGCGATCCCCTCGAAGATGAGATAGAAAAATGCCTCTGTGTAACTGATGACCCCATAGGCGGCCACATGCAATGCGCTCCCTACCCAGAGCAGCGCCTTGTTGTGCAGTGTCAGTACCACAGAGAGATAGAGGTACATCAGGAAGCTGGAGAAACCGAGACGCAGGGTCTGCAGCATCAATCGCCCATCGGGTTTCAGGGTATCCCGCCCGATCCGCAGACCACTGCGGGACGTAAAGAAGTGGCTCAGGGCCCAGACACCGGTCACCGCCTGGGAGAGCATGGTAGCGATGGCGGCGCCGGCCAGTCCCCAGGGCAGCACCACCATGAAGAGCCAGTCCAGAAACACATTGAGCACGCCTCCCGTCACCAGGATCAGGGTAGTGAGACCCGGTCGGCCATCGTTGCGCAGCAGGGAGGTAAAGGCCATGGAGAGCACGGCGAAGAAGCCGAGACCGGCATACCAGTGCAGATAGTCGATACCCGCCTCGAAGATGACCCCCTCGGCGCCCATCCAGCGCAGCAGCACCTCCCCCTGGATAAGACCGATGCCGCCGAGCAGCACGGAGGCCAGCACAACCATCAGGAGGGCGTTGCCCACTATATGGCGGGCCACGCCCCCCTCCCCCTTGCCCAGGTGGAAGGAGGCGAGGGATGAGGCCCCCATGCCGATGAGGGCGCCGGCGGCATAGAGCACGGCGCAGATGGGATAGGCCAGCATGATCCCCGCCAACCCCTCTTCACCCAGAATATGGCCGACGAAGATGCCGTCTATGGTCACATAGATGCCGGTAACCAGCATGGCCGCGACCGTCGGTGTCACATAGCGCCAGAAGAGGCGCGTGAGGGGGGCCGTTCCCAGATCTGATAGGCTCATCAACCAAGACTCAAAAAGGCAGGGGGCTGAATCATAAACGATTTTTAGTCGCGCATCTGCCCGCTCGCGCCTTTACCCACCTCGCTGGCTGCCTTAGGCTAGGGATCCTGTTCTCCCCCGGATCTCGCCCCATGAGAAGACTCCTGCTGTTGCTCGCCCTCTTCCTTGCGCCTCTTGTACATGGGGAGGAGCAGCTCATCCAGATAGAGCAACAACTGGCCGCCATCCCTTCGGCCGACACCCCGGAGAACCAAAAACTGCGCGAGCCGCTGCAACAGGCGCTGCAGGCGGCGCGGGAGGCGAGTCACTACCGGGAGCTGGCCGAGAAATACCAGACCGAGCTCATCAACTACCACCAGACCTCTTCGCAGCTCAAGGCTCAGGTGCAGGGCTGGCAGCCACCACGGCGCCTCCCCACCGAGCAGTTGAATGACTCGAATCTGGGTCTGGAGATGAGCAAGACGGCACGCCGTCAGCTGGAGCTAAGACGCCAGCGTCAGGGTCTGCTCGATGAGCTCTCCCAGATAGAGAGTGGCGGTCTTGACTATCACCAGCGGGTCGACGCCCTGCGTCGCCAGCTCATCCAGGTCCGCCAGCAGGCCGACAAGCTGCAACTGGGTGGCGAATCGGGCCGCCTCGCAGAGGCCAATCGCCTGCTGTTGCAGGTGCGCGAACAGAGCCTCGGAGAGCGCATCGCCATGCTGGAGCTGGACCAGCTCTCCGCCCCCCAGCGCATCGACCTCGCCAAGTTGAGACTGCAGGAGGTCAATCTCGCCATCACCGATGAGGATGAGTGGCAAAGTACCCTGGTCAGCCGCCAGGATCAGCTGCGACGGGAGAAGAGCGAGCGCATCCTGGCCGAGAGCGAACGGCTGCGCAAACAGCTCAAGGGGGATCAGCCCCTCTTGCAGGAGCAGCAGCAGTACAACAGCTCTCTCTCCCTGCAGCTCGAGACTATCGAGGAGTCCATCGACAGGGTCCGCCAGGAGCAGAGCCGGGTCGACAAGCGCCTGCAGGAGCTGAGCGAACTCGGCAGTGCCCTGCGCGAACAGATGGAGTGGCTGCAGGTCAGTGATGCCTATGGGGAAGATCTGCGCGGCAAGCTCTCCGAGCTACCGGCCCCTTACCCCCTGCCGAAGCTGGAGAGCCTGATCGTCAAGACCCGGGTCGCCAAGCGTCAGTATGACAACGAGCTGGCCGAACTGGGGGATCTGGCCCAGGCCCGCAGCCGGGTCGAGCAGGGAGAGACCCTGGATCGTCCCCAGCAGCTGGTACTCGACAGCCTGCTCAAGGCCCGTCGACAGCTCCTGACCCGACTGCTCGATGCCAGCGACAGCCTGCTGCAAGATCAGACCCGGCTCAAGCTGCTCTATAGCCGGCAAAACAGCAAGATTGCCGAGATACGGGATCAGGGCAGCAACCATCTGTTTTGGCTGCCCGATACCCGCCCCGTGAGCGGTGAGTTACTGCTGGACACCCCTGCGGCTCTGGGGCTGGCCCTCAAACCGGGCCAGTGGCGGCAGTTGATAGAAGCCCTGCAGGTCCCCCCTCTTTCGACCCGGGTCACCGTCTTCAGTGCCCTGCTGATCCTGGCCTATCTCTGGTGGCGTCTCGGCCGGGCTCTGCTCCGTGTCAACCAGGCCATAGCACCGCGGATCGGCAAGGTGACCCAGGACAAGTTCAGCCTCAGCAGCCGCTTGCTGCTGCGTGCCCTGCTCGCCTCCCTTCCTCTGCCAGCCATGGTGTTCTTGCTGCGTTACCTCTATCAGGGCGCCTGGGAGTATCCCTTTGCCAATGCGGTGATAAGCAGCCTGGGGGAGCTCTGGTTCCTGCTGTTTGCCCTCCTCTTCACCCGGCATCTCTGTCTGGATCGGGGGCTGCTGGCACTGCACTTCGGCTGGCAGCCCGACCGGGTGGCCCGGATCTGGGGGCACTTCAGGGTGCTGATGCTGATCCTCATCCCCAGCTTCTTTATTCAGGGTATAGGAGATGCCTATCAGGGGCATGCCCTCTATGACACTCTGGGCCGTCTCGCCTTTATCATCGGTTCTCTGTGGCTGCTGCTCTTCTTCTATCGCCTCAATCGGGAGCGACTCCCCCTCACCTGGGGTCAGAGTGACATGAGCAAGCCGCACCTGCTGCACCACTTCGTCTGGAACAGCCTGATGCTGGCCCCCCTGCTGGCGGTGGGTGGGGCCCTGTTCGGCTACTTCTTTACCGCCCGCACCCTGCTGCGCCAGCTGGAAGTCTCCTTGCTCTGCGCCCTGCTCTTCATGCTCATCTATTATCTGGCCAGGCGCTGGATGCTGATCCAGCGGCGCCGCCTCCAGTTTGAGCGGGCCAAGGCTCGCCGGGCCGAGATCCTGGCCCAGCGGGAGCAAGAGGAGGGGCTGCTGGAGAGCAGCGAGCCGAACGAAGAGATGGAGCTGGACCTCGATACCCTGAGTGCCCACTCCCTGCGCCTCATTCGCACCCTGTTGATGCTGGGTTACACGGCCCTGCTGATGTTCTTGTGGTCTGATCTGATGGGGGCCTTCAGCTTCCTGGGCAACATAGAGCTGTGGCAGGTAAGCAGCACGGTCGGAGGCATTGCCCAACTGGAGGGGGTCACGATCAAGGATCTCGCCCTGACCCTGTTCGTCCTCATCATCACGGTCGTCACCGCACGCAACCTGCCCAGCCTGCTGGAGCTCTCTTTGCTTCAGCATCTGAACCTGACACCGGGAACCGGTTTTGCCATCACCACCATGGCCAAATATATGGTGATCGTGGTGGGGGCCCTCTCCTGTTTCTCCCTGCTCGGCATCGACTGGTCCAAGACCCAGTGGCTGGTGGCGGCCCTCTCGGTCGGCCTCGGCTTCGGGTTGCAGGAGATCTTCGCCAACTTCGTCTCGGGTCTCATCATCCTGTTCGAAAAGCCGATCCGTATTGGCGATACGGTCACCATTCGCGATCTCACCGGCACCGTATCCCGCATCAAGACCCGGGCAACCACCATCGTCGACTGGGACCGCAAGGAGATCATCATGCCCAACAAGGCCTTCATCACGGAGCAGTTCATCAACTGGTCCCTGTCGGACGCCATCACCCGGGTCAAGATCCGCATCCGTATCGCCCTGCATGCCGATCCAGTCCAGATCCAGCGGCTGCTGGAGGAGTCCATCCTCCAGTGCAGTCTGGTGCTCGATACCCCGACACCGGAAGCCTTTCTGGTAGAGCTGACCGACTCGGCCCTTATCTATGAGCTGCGGGTCTACGTCAACAACATGGATCACCGTATGCCCATCACCCACGAGCTGCACAACCGGGTGCTGGGCAGGCTCAAGGAGCTGGGGCTGGCCCTGCCCCACCAGCAGATCGACATCCGCCTCTCCAGGGCGTAAGGAGTAACAAGATGCTGTTGATTGCCCACCGCGGTGCCAGTGGCCTGGCACCGGAAAATACCCTCAAGGCATTCCACCTGGCGCTGGAGCAAGGGGTCGCCGCCATCGAGCTCGACGTGCAATACGCCGACGGAGAGCTCTGGGTCTTTCACGATCGCCGGCTGGAACGCTGCACCAATGGCCACGGGGTACTCACCCGGCAGAGCCGGGAGTACCTGGCGGGGCTCGATGCAGGCGATGGGGAGCCCATCCCCACCCTGTGGCAGGTGATGACTCTGGTGGCGGGCCGCTGCGATCTCCATATCGAACTCAAGGGCCCTGACACGGCCCAGCCGGTCGCCGAGCTGATGCGACGGGCCGAGATCGAATTGAAGGTGAGCCCGCAACGGTGGCTGGTCTCCTCCTTCGACCACAGGGAGCTGCTACATTTCCAGCGTCTGCGCCCCGAGGTGCGCCTCGGGGCGCTCATTGCCGGCGTGCCCCGCCATCTGGCCCGCTTCGCCGCCGAGATGGGGTGCTGGTCTATCAACTGTGATGTGGACTTCATCGATGGTGAGCTGGTGAACGATGCCCACACCAGAGGACTCAAGGTGTTGGTCTACACGGTGGACAGGCCGGAAGAGTGGCAATGGCTGGCAGAAATAGGGGTCGATGGAATCTTTACCAACCACCCGGAACGCGCCACCCTGCCCAGCGCTAATTAAGCTATAGGTTAAGAGTGCCTGAACTATCAGGAATATGAGGGATCAGTCGATATTATTGGAGAAGCCCGACAGCCGGCTCTACACCATAATAATCATCGACATGCTCGTAAGGTTATAAGGACATACACCATGAACCTTTCCATCAAGAACAAACTGGTGCTGGCCATAGGCCTCATCATCCTGGTTATCACAGGGTTGCAGGTGTGGTACAACACCTCGCAGCTGCGCGAAGAGACCCGCAAACTGGTCTGGAACTCGGTCGATATCGCGTCCATCTCCAACGTTCAGGGCATCTCTCGCTGGCTCGATGCCCGCATCGGCATGGTCACCTCCGTCAAGGAGGCCTTCACCCAGCAGGATGAGCCTATCACCTACCTCTCCCAGGCCGAGAAGGCAGGCGGGTTCGACCTGGTCTATGCAGGCACCGAAGATGGCAAGATGATCCAGAGTAAGGCCACGGATCTCCCCCCCGGCTATGATCCCCGTCAGCGCCCCTGGTACAAGGACGCCATGGCCGCCGGCAAGCTGGCTATTACCTCTCCCTATGCCGATGCCTCAACCGGCAACCTGGTCATCACCATCGCCGAACCTTTCCAACGGGGTAATACCAAGGGCGTCATCGCCGGGGACATCGCCATCGACTCCCTGATCCGCGATATCCTCGCCATCGATCTGGAAGGCACCTATGTCATGCTGCTCGACAGCAACGGCACCATCATCGCCCATCCGGACAAGAGTCTCAGCATGAAGCCGAGCACCGATATCTTTCCTGAGCTGACCGCCGCCAAGATCAAGGAGCTGGGCCATGACGGCACCATCTCAGAGCTGGAGGTGGCCGGCAAGCCGAGCGTGTTCGACCTCACCGCCATTCCCAACACCACCTGGTACTACGGCATCGTCATCGATCAGGATATCGCCTATCAGGCGGTCACCCGGATGATCACCTCCGCCATCTGGCAGGGACTGCTCACCATCCTCATCGTCGCCGGCATCTCTTACCTGGCCATCAGCGGCTCCCTGATGCCTCTCAAGACCCTGGGTGAGGCCATCGCCGATCTCTCCCGTGGCAACGGAGATCTGACCCGTCGCGTCAAGATCGAGCGAGACGACGAGGTCGGTGTGGTGGCTCGTCACGTCAACACCTTCATCACCCGTATCCACGAGATGGTCAAAGACATCTCCAACTCCTCGGTGCAGCTCAACCAACAGGCCATCTCCTCCCACCAGATGGCGCAGCAGAGCAACCAGGGTCTCTCACGCCAGCAAAACGAGATCTCCCAGATCGCCACCGCAGTGCACGAGATGTCAGCCACCGCCGTCGAGGTGGCCAGCAATGCGGAGCAGACCGCCGAGGCGGCACGCGCCTCTGCCGGCAGCTGTGAAGAGGGCAAGCAGGTGATCGCCCGCAACCAGCGCTCCATCACAGACCTGGCCTCTCAGGTAGAGCACGCCTCAGGCATCATCCAGGAGCTCGAGAAGAACGCGCAGGAGATCAACACCATTCTCTCGACTATTCAGGGTATCGCCGAGCAGACCAACCTGCTGGCCCTCAATGCCGCCATCGAGGCGGCCCGGGCCGGCGAGCAGGGCCGTGGCTTTGCGGTGGTGGCCGACGAGGTGCGGGTTCTCTCCCAGCGGACCCACAGCTCGACCGTCGAGATCCGCAGCATGATCGAGACCCTGCAACGCAACACCCAGGGGGCCGTGGGCACCATGCAGGAGAGCAAGCTGCTGGCCCAAAACAGCGTGGACGACGCCAGCAATGCCACCCAGGCTCTGGAGCAGATCGTCGAATCCATCGGTCAGATCTCCGACATGGCCACTCAGATCTCCAGCGCCGCAGAGGAGCAGCGGGCCGTCACCGACGAGGTGAGCCGCAATATCCAGGCGGTCAAGGATGTGTCGGACGAGCTGGCCGAGCAGGCCGAGAGCTCCAACCAGATTGCCAACCAGCTCAAGAACATCTCCGGGGAGCTCAACAGCCAGGTCGGCATGTTCCGCATCTGATGATCTTCACCATGACAAGGGGAGCCAATGGCTCCCCTTTCTGATGATCTATCACCCTCAACGAAAAGAGCGGCCCGCGGGCCGCTCTCTCATTACTCGGATGCTTATACCGCCTGCTGCAGAATCACAGAGTCCGCCTTCTTGGTGTAGGTGGCGATCTCGTTGAAATTCAGGTAGCGGTAGGTGTCGGCCGCGGTGGCGTCCAGCTCCTTGGCGTAGTGCAGGTACTCTTCCACGGTCGGGATCTTGCCGAGGATGGCGGCAACCGCAGCCAGTTCGGCAGAGGCCAGGTAGACGTTGGCCCCCTTGCCCAGACGGTTCGGGAAGTTGCGGGTAGAGGTGGAGACTACGGTTGCCTCGTCAGCCACACGTGCCTGGTTACCCATGCACAGGGAACAGCCCGGGATCTCGATGCGGGCACCGACTCGGCCGAAGATGCCGTAGTAGCCCTCTTCGGTCAGCTGGTCCTTGTCCATCTTGGTCGGCGGGGCGATCCACATACGGGTCGGCAGCTGGCCACTGAACTTGCCCAGCAGCTTGCCGGCGGCACGGAAGTGGCCGATGTTGGTCATGCAGGAGCCGATGAACACCTCGTCGATCTTGTCGCCAGCCACACTGCTCAGCAGACGGGCATCGTCCGGATCGTTCGGCGCGCACAGGATAGGCTCCTTGATGGTGGCCAGATCGATTTCGATGATCTCGGCGTACTCGGCATCCTGGTCCGCCTCCATCAGGGTCGGGTTGGCCAGCCACTCTTCCATCCCCTTGATACGACGGGTGATGGTGCGCACGTCGCCGTAGCCTTCACTGAGCATCCACTTGAGCATCACAATATTGGACTTCAGATACTCGATGATCGGCTCTTTATCCAGCTTGATGGTGCAACCGGCGGCGGAGCGCTCGGCGCTGGCGTCGGCCAGCTCGAAGGCCTGCTCCACCTTGAGGGTTGGCAGACCTTCGATCTCGAGAATGCGGCCGGAGAAGATGTTCTTCTTGCCCGCCTTCTCGACGGTCAGCAGCCCCTTCTGGATGGCGGCGTAGGGAATGGCATGAACCAGATCACGCAAGGTGATGCCCGGTTGCAGTTCGCCCTTGAAGCGCACCAGCACGGATTCCGGCATGTCCAGCGGCATCACGCCGGTGGCGGCGGCGAAGGCCACCAGACCGGAGCCCGCCGGGAAGGAGATCCCGATGGGGAAGCGAGTGTGAGAGTCACCACCGGTACCCACGGTATCCGGCAGCAGCATGCGGTTCAGCCAGGAGTGGATGACGCCGTCACCCGGACGCAAGCTCACACCGCCGCGGTTCATGATGAAGTCCGGCAGGGTGTGGTGGGTCTGCACATCGACCGGCTTGGGATAGGCGGCGGTGTGGCAGAAGGACTGCATGGTCAGGTCGGCGGAGAAGCCGAGGCAGGCCAGATCTTTGAGCTCGTCGCGGGTCATGGGGCCAGTGGTGTCCTGGGAGCCGACCGTGGTCATCTTGGGCTCGCAGTAGGTGCCCGGGCGGATGCCCTGCACGCCACAGGCCTTGCCCACCATCTTCTGGGCCAGGGTGAAGCCCTTGCCGGTGTCGGCCACCGGCTGCGGACGGCGGAACACCTCGGAATGGGGCAGACCAAGCGCCTCACGGGCCTTGTCGGTCAGGCCGCGGCCGATGATCAGCGGAATCCGGCCACCGGCGCGCACTTCGTCGATCAGCACGTCGGTTTTCAGTTCGAACCGGGCCAGCACCTCGTCGGTGCCGTGCTTGCAGATCTTGCCGGCGAACGGGTAGATGTCGATGACATCGCCCATCGCAAGTGCAGAGACATCCACCTCGATGGGCAGGGCACCGGCATCTTCCATGGTGTTGAAGAAGATGGGGGCGATCTTGCCACCGAGACAGATGCCGCCGGCACGCTTGTTGGGCACGTTGGGGATGTCGTCGCCCATGAACCACAGCACCGAGTTGGTGGCGGATTTACGGGAGGAGCCGGTACCCACCACGTCGCCCACATAGGCCAGCGGGAAACCCTTCTCTTTCAGCGTCTCGATGGTCTTGATGGGGCCTATGGTGCCGTCCTTGTCCGGGGTGATACCGGGGCGGGCCATCTTCAGCATGGCCAGGGCGTGCAGCGGAATATCGGGACGGGACCAGGCGTCCGGGGCCGGCGACAGGTCGTCGGTGTTGGTTTCGCCCGGCACCTTGAACACGGTGACGGTCAGCTTCTCGGCCAGAGCCGGGCGGGAGAGGAACCACTCGGCATCGGCCCAGGATTGCATCACCTGCCTGGCGAAGGCGTTGCCAGCCTTGGCCTTCTCTTCCACATCGTGGAAGGAGTCGAACATCAGCAGAGTGTGGGAGAGGGCCTTGGCAGCCAGCGGGGCCAGGGCGGCGTCGTCCAGCAGGTCGATGAGCGGCTGGATGTTGTAGCCACCTTGCATGGTGCCAAGCAGGGTGACCGCCTCTTCGCGGCTCAGGATGGGGGAGCTGGCCTCACCCTTGGCCACGGCGGTGAGGAAACCGGCCTTCACATAGGCCGCTTCATCAACACCGGGGGGAACGCGATCGGACAATAACTCTTTCAGAAAGCTCTCTTCACCGGCGGGAGGATTCTTGAGCAGCTCGACCAGGGCGGCGACTTGCTCAGCGTCCAGAGGTTTGGGAACCACTCCCTCGGCAGCACGTTCTTCGACGTGTTTACGGTAGGTTTCAAGCACGACTAATTCCTCTTTGGTCTTATGGGTCGCCGCGGCGGCGATCGTCCTTGCGGGACACCCGTAGGGTGCCCCCCACTATATAAGTTTTAACGACTAATTAAAATCCACTCAGAACCGGCTGGCCGGTCAAAAAATCACATTTATTTAATTAACAGCCAGTTATAAAAGCATCGCTGTGTCCATAGCCGGAAACGTTAATAAGTTGTCATCAACGGAAGGTGCTCCCCAGCTGCAGATAGATGGACTGACTCCCCCCCTCTGCGGCCCCCACACCGAAGAAGATGGGGCCGAGGAAGGTCTCGCTGCCAATATAGAGCGAGCCCGCCGTGTAGGAGGTCTCGAAGCGAATGTCGTGCCCCTGATCCCATACTCCGCCCTGCTCGAGTGAGCCCCCCACATAGAGCGGCAGGCGGAAGGGGCCGAAGTCGTTGTCCGCCAGTCGATAGATATATCGCAGGCCGCCAAACAGGCTATATCGTCCCGACAGCTCGTGGGGCTTGAAGCCCGACAGAGTGAACATGCCTCCGAGATCCTGGGCAAACAGGGGCAAATCCTCGCCACTTTGGGTACCACCGGCACCCAGCATCAGGTTGAGACTGTGCCTCTCCCAGGACCAGGGTTTAATCAGGGTGACGTCATAGCTGCTGCCACGGGAGTGGCTCTGCCCCCCCTCACCATCGTCCTGATTGATGTGCATATAGCCGATCTGCCCCTGGAAGAGGAGGCCATTGTATGGGAAGTAACGGCTGTCCAGGGTGTCGTGTTCGAGGCGCAGGAAGGGACCCCAGGCGCTGGACGAGAGATCGCTTATCCCTATGCTGTCAATGCCGATATCGCCCTTCATGGCCGCGACACCGAGACTGACCCGTTGCCAGGGGTGAATATTCCAGCCGACCGCCCCCTCAGCGGACCAGAAGGCGTACTGGCTATCGAAATAGTAGGTCTGGCTGCTGCCGCCTTCGCGGCCACGGCGCAGCCCCCCCTCGTCGGTCAAATAGAGGCGACGGGTCTCCTTGTCATAGGCCAGGCTCACCTGACCGAAGTAAGTCTGAGAGGGTTCAAGCGGGCTGTAGAACTCGGTCTTGAGGTGCTTCCAGGTGCCGAGCGATGCCTCACTGTGCCACTCCCCGCCCCACTCGTTGATATTGGTGCGGGTATAGGCCGCCCCCACGTTGTAGTTGGAGGTACTCTCAAAATCGTCGGTGAAACCGAACTGGAAGTTGAGGTAGCCCGGTCCCCAGTTCTTCTCATGGGCGTCGACCACCAGCACATTTTCATTTCCCCGTTCCTCGATCTGATAGGTAACCCGATCGAAGGACTCGAGGGCATAGAGACGGCGTACCCCAGCCTCAAGGCTCTCACGAGTCTGCACCTTGTGAGGCTTGACCTGCATCGCCGCACGAATGGTCTCATCGGCCAGGGAGGATTGGTTGACGATATCGACCCTGTCGATGTAGTAGGCGGGCAGGGCGCTGTTTTGCGCGCGCCGGCTCAGCTTCTGATCCCGATAGGCCTTGTAGCGGGCAGGGGACAAAGAGAGCGCATCGAGGCGCAGCGCAACCCGTTTTGCCGCCTCTTCCCCATAGTGGATGCCATCCGGCATGCGGGCGAAATCGGCAATCCCCATATTGCCGAATGCGGGGGTAATCAGGATATCGCGTTCCCCGAGGAGTGCCTTCTGCCGCTCTGTTCCAACCTGGGTCATGTAGGTGGTCATCTGATCCAGCATGGCCAGACCCGAGGTCAACTCGCTCTTGTCCCTTAGCCTGGCTCCTATGTCTACGGCAATAACAATATCGGCCCCCATACTCTTGGCCACATCCACCGGCATATTGTTGACCGCCCCCCCGTCGGCCAGGATCCGCCCCTCCCACTCCACCGGCTTGAGGATCCCCTGGATCGACATGGAGGCCTGCATCGCCTTGGCCAGGCTGCCGTGGTCCAGCACGAAGGGGGTCACCGTCTCCATGTCGGTAGCGACGGCACGGTAAGGAATGGGGAGATCGTTGAAGCTCTTCTGTACCGGCAGGTTGGAGGTGGCATCGCGCAACAGGGCAGCCATGGATTGGCCCTGAAAGAAGCCATCCGGCGATTTGAGCGAGCCTCCACTGATCCCTATGTCAGTGCGCAACTGATAGAGTTCGTCCTGCTGCTTCTGGCGCAGGGAGAGAGCATCCCGGCTGACCCTGTCGTTATAGCCCTTGTTCCAGTCGATATTGAGGGTGGTCTGCTCCACCTCCTCGGCCGATAGCCCCATGGCATAGAGTCCTGCCACGTAGGAGCCCATGCTGGTGCCGACCACGATATCGACCGGTATGCGTTTCTCTTCGAGCACCTTGAGCACGCCGATATGAGCCGATCCTTTGGCACCGCCACCACTGAGCACCAATGCAATCTTGGGGCGATCGGCGGCGTGGGAGACAAATGAAGCAAGTGTGAGGGCGACCAGGGCAAACCCTCGCCAAAAGAGACTCATAGAGACATCCATCCAGAGCAGAAAAGGGGCGAGGAATACTATAAAGGGAGACCCCCCTGACGCAAACCGGAGTGTGAACGCAAACGTATCGCTGCAATATCGACTCGCTCGGCCTTAGGTAATAAAAATCCCTGCCGCTACACTCTTCGTCGGCGATTCCGCTCCATTGGATCTAAGCATGTTTAACCATCTCACCCTGAAGCAAAAAATTGTTTCAACCCTGTTATTGGCCGTCGTGCTCTCCTGCATGCTGGTGGGTTACTTCAGCCAACGCTCGGCACAGCAGCTCATTGAAGAGCAGCTCTTTGCCCACGAGCTGCCCAACCTGACCCAACGTATCGGCAAGTCGATAGAGGCCGAGCTCAATCCTGTCGCCGGAGCGGCACGGCAACTCGCCAGCGACCGCTTCCTGCTCGACTGGGTCTCTCGCGGTATGCCCAAGGAGCAGGAGCCTATCGTGATCGATCAGCTCAGGGACGTGGCCAATCAGTATGGCCTGGTGACCGCCTCCTTCGCCGATCGCCAGAGCGCGGCCTACTACAACCAGGATGGCTTCTTGCGTAACCTCACCCCGGAGCAGGACGGCTGGTTCTATGCCTATACCCGAGGCTCACAGGATCTGATGCTCAGCATCTTCCGCGAGTCCACCGGTGAAGTGAAACTGTTTGTGAACTATCAGCAGCTCAATGGTCGCGGGCTGGCAGGACTGGCCAAGTCTCTCGACAGCATGGCCGCGATGCTCTCGGGCTTTCGCATCGGGCAGAGCGGGTTTGTCTTCATGGTCGATGGTCAGGGCAAGGTGAAACTTCATCCGGATGCTGCCCGTATCGATCGGGATACCCTGACTCAGCTGGCGGGAGCTGATGCACAGCGTCTTCTTGGCAAGCAAGAGTTCGCACTGATCGAATCCAGCGCCCAGGGGGAAGAGCGGGTTTTGGCCTCCAGCTATATTCCCCTGCTCGACTGGTATCTGGTCGCCCAGGTACCCAAGGAGGAGATCTTTGCCGGCCTGAATCAGGCTCGCACCCGGATCCTGCTCATCACTCTCGCCATCGCCGCCGGTATGGGGCTGCTTGGCATGTTGCTGGCCGGCTCGGTAAGCCGCCCACTCAACCAGCTGGCTCGGCTGTTCCGTGAACTGGGCAGCGGGGATGGGGATCTGACCCACAGGCTCAGGGTCGATGGCGGCGACGAGCTGGCCGAAGTGGCCAAGGGCTTTAACAACTTCGTGGCCAAGATCCATGCCTCCATCACAGAGGTCGCCGAAAACTCACGGCAGCTTGCCCTCACCGCCAACGAGGTCGCAAGCAAGGCACACCTGACCCAGAGCAACTGCACCGCCCAGCGGGATCGCACCGTGCAGGTCGCCACCGCCATCCACGAGATGGGTGCGACGGTCAACGAGATTGCCGGCAATGCTTCCCAGGCCGCCGAGGTGGCTCGCCTGGCCAACGACCAATCCGGTATCGGGGCCCAACTGGTGGGTACCGCCCGGGCCAGCATCGTCTCCCTCTCTGGGGAGATCGAACAGGTGAGTGAGGTGATTGAGTCTCTGGCCAACCAGACCGACTCCATCGGTAGCATCCTCGATACCATCCGCGGCATCTCGGAGCAGACCAACCTGCTGGCGCTCAATGCCGCCATCGAAGCCGCCCGGGCCGGCGAGCAGGGACGCGGTTTTGCCGTCGTGGCCGACGAGGTGCGCAATCTCGCCAGTCGATCGGCCGCCTCGACCGAGGAGATCCAGGGGATGATCAATCGCCTGCAACAGCAATCGAGTCGCGCCGTCGAGGCGATGCGTGGCGGCCGCGAGCAGAGCCTTGGTGTGGTCACCCAGGCTGACGAGGCCAACGGCGCCCTGGGCCTCATCACAACCCATATCGCCCAGATCAGCGACATGAACATTCAGGTTGCCACCGCAACGGAAGAGCAATCGAGCGTGGTGGGCGAGCTCAATCGCAACGTCGAGGAGATCAATCACCTGACCATGGAGACCGCCGATCTGGCAGAGCAGTTGACCCGTTCCAGCCAGGGACTGCAGCGGTTGTCGCAGCAATTGGACCAATTGGTCGGACACTTTCGTCTGTGATGTGAAAAGGGGAGCCACGCGCTCCCCTTCTTGTGCCGACCCCCCCTTCTCCGGTCAACTCCTGGCGCTGGGTCACCCACAACATCTGGAAAGCCGCCACGAAGCAGCCATACTCGTCGCCTCTGTCAGGAGGAACGATGAGAAAGAGTCTTGGTGTAATAATGCTGGCGCTGCTGCTATCGGCCTGTAGCCAGCAAGGAGCGGTGCGCATCCGTGATGCCGACATCCGGCTCGATGATACCCACATCCGCATCAGCGATGGCAACAGTGGTGGCTCGTTTTGCCCCCCAGGGCAGGCGAAGAAGGGGCGCTGCTAGTGGCTCCTTTTCTGCCGATACATCAGGGTATCGGCATGATGCAGCAGTGACTCGAGATCGCCCAGTGGCGCCTGTGGCGTATGGGTGACGGCTCCGACAGAGAAGTCGAGTCGATAGTCGGACTGCTCGCGGTTCTCCTCGTCGATTACCTGCCGAAAACGCTGCAGGGCCAGCTCTGCCTGAGCACTATCGGTATAGGGTAGCAAGGCAACGAACTCATCTCCCCCCAGCCTGGCGCACACGTCGGCGTCGCGAAAGGTCTCAACCATCAGGGCGGCAAAGCGGCGCAGCGCCCTGTCACCGACCCTGTGTCCAAGGTGATCATTGATCTGCTTGAACCCGTCCAGATCGAAATAGAGCAGAGTCACCGGATACCCTTGACGCTGCGCCAGACGGAAGCTCTTCTCGGCCAACATCATGAATCCCCTGCGATTGGAGATCTGGGTCAGCTCGTCCAGGGTCGCCCACTGCCCTGCCTCCATCTCATGGACCACGATCTGCCCCAGCTCCCTGAGCAAGGCCCTCTCAGGCTCGTGGAATTGGCGGGGCTGGCGGTCAAGAATGCAAATAGTCCCCAGCCGGCAACCATTGCTGGCTTTCAGTGGATAGGCGGCATAGAAACGGATGTGGGGCGAGCCCACCACCAGTGGATTATCCCAAAAACGAACATCCTGATGGGTATCCTCCACCACCATCAGCTCTGACTGCAGGATGGCATGAGCGCAGAAAGAGACCCGTCGCGGGGTCTCCGCAATATTGATACCCCAGGCTGACTTGAACCATTGGCGCTCCCGATCGATCAGCGAGATAAGGGCGATGGGCACACCAAAGATGCGTCGAGCCAGACGGGTAAAGCGATCGAATCGCTCTTCTGCTGGGGTATCGAGCAATCCGATGCGCCGCAGGGTCTCCAGCCGCAGTGGTTCATCGGGTGACATGGCGGGCTCTTCCATCTCTCTCCTCCCTGGCTCTCTGGGCCTAGCGCACCGGCTCCTTCGCCGCACGCTTCGCCACCTTGCGCTCATACATCAGGCTGTCCGCCTGTTTGAGAAGCCCATCCAGATCAGGGGGAGTCGAAGGATCATAAGTGACAATCCCCTCACTGCAGGCGAGTTGATAGCCTCGTTTTCCGGAACCATTGTGACGGGCAAGATCCTTGTGGAAACGGGCGATCGCAGCGGCCGCCTGAGCCTGATTGGCACCGGCCAACAAGACCGCAAACTCGTCCCCTCCCAGGCGGGCGTAAACATCGGCATCCCGAAATGAGTGATTGATCAGGTTGGAAAAATCTCGCAAAGCCTGATCTCCCTCATCGTGCCCAAAGGTGTCGTTGATCTGCTTGAAGCCATCCATATCCAGATAGACCAGACTGACCGTCTGCCCAAGCCGGTGAGCCTGCTGCAGGCTTTTCCCGGCCAACATGGTGAAGCCACGGCGGTTGGAGATCTGGGTCAGCTCATCCAGGGTCGACAGCTGCAGGGCCTCCAGCTCACGCACGACCATGGCAGCCAGATCCTCAAACAGAGTCAGCTCCTCATCGTCCATATGCCTGGGTTCACGATCGATGATGCAGAGGGTACCCAGCGCACAGCCATTGGAAATCCGAAGCGGACAGCCTGCATAGAAACGGATATGGGGCTCGCCGGTCACCAGGGGATTGTCCGCGAACCGGGCGTCGAGCGCCGCATCGCGAACCACAAAGGTCTCGGTTCCCAGAATGGCATGACCACAGAAGGAGATATCCCGTCCCGTTTCACTGGCATCAAGCCCCTGGCAAGACTTGAACCACTGCCGCTCGGCATCCACCAGGCTGACCAGAGCGATGGGGACGCCGAACATGCGACGCGCCATGCGGGTCAGGCGATCGAAACGCTCTTCGGAGGCGGTATCGAGAATCGCCAGGGAACGCAGGGTCTCGAGGCGCAGCACCTCGTTGACCGGCAGGGAGGGACACTTCATCGGCAAGACTCCTGTGTATAGGTGATACCCTCTAGTATGTCAGATCCTCACCCTCCCACCCGCACCTGCAAACAAAAAGGCGCCCCAAGGCGCCTTCTCACTTCACTATACTTATTTTTTCTTCTTGGCCTTGGCGTTCGGCAGGTCGGTGATGGAGCCTTCGAACACTTCGGCAGCCAGGCCCACGGACTCGTGCAGAGTCGGGTGAGCGTGGATGGTCAGGGCGATGTCTTCGGCGTCGGCACCCATCTCGATGGCCAGACCGATTTCACCCAGCAGCTCGCCGCCGTTGGTGCCCACGATGGCACCACCGATGACGCGGCCGGTCTCTTTCTCGAAGATCAGCTTGGTCATGCCGTCGGAGCAGTCGGAGGCAATGGCGCGACCGGAGGCAGCCCACGGGAAACTGGCCACTTCGAAGGTGATCCCCTTCTCCTTGGCTTCCTTCTCGGTCAGACCGACCCAGGCCATCTCCGGCTCGGTGTAGGCGATGGACGGGATCACTTTCGGATCGAAGTAGTGCTTCTTGCCGGCGATGACTTCGGCGGCCACGTGACCTTCGTGCACACCCTTGTGCGCCAGCATGGGCTGACCCACGATGTCACCGATGGCGTGGATGTGCGGCACGTTGGTACGCAGCTGCTTGTCCACTTCGATGAAGCCACGCTCGTTGACGGCGACACCGGCCTTCTCGGCATCCAGCAGCTTGCCATTCGGCACACGGCCAACGGCGACCAGCACGTTGTCGTAGCGAACCGGCTCGGCCGGAGCCTGCTTGCCTTCGAAGGAGACATACAGACCGTCTTCGCGGGCTTCAACGGCGGTGACCTTGGTCTCCAGCATGATGTTGAACTTCTTGGCCACACGCTTGGTGTAGACACGGACGATGTCCTTGTCAGCGGCCGGAACCAGCTGATCGGCGAACTCGACCACGTCGATCTCGGAGCCCAGGGAGGAGTACACGGTACCCATCTCCAGACCGATGATGCCGCCACCCAGCACCAGCAGCTTGCCCGGTACAGTGGTCAGCTCCAGCGCGTCGGTGGAGTCCCATACGCGCGGATCGTCGTGCGGGATGAAGGGCAGCTTCACCGGACGGGAGCCGGCGGCGATGATGGCGTTGTCGAAGGTGACGGTGGTCTTGCCGTCCGCGCCTTCTACCTCGAGGGTGTTCGGACCGGTGAACTTGCCCAGACCATTCACCACCTGAACCTTACGCATCTTGGCCATGCCGGCCAGACCGCCGGTCAGCTGGTTGATCACCTTCTCTTTCCACAGGCGGATCTTGGTGATGTCGGTCTTCGGTTCGCCGAAGACGATGCCGTGCTCGGCCAGGGCCTTGGCCTCTTCGATCACCTTGGCCACGTGCAGCAGGGCCTTGGAGGGGATGCAACCCACGTTCAGGCAGACGCCACCCAGGGTGGAGTAACGCTCGACGATAATGGTATCGAGGCCCAGGTCGGCTGCACGGAAGGCAGCAGAATAACCGGCAGGGCCAGCACCCAGAACCACGACCTGGGTTTTGATTTCTTTACTCATCATGACCTCTTTGTCGTTCTTATATCCCCGGACAGCGCAGTATGAAATGCCATATTGGTGGGCTGTCAGCGCTTAAAAAAACCGGGGCAAGTTTACAATCCTGTTAACGAATTGAGAAGCAAAAAGGGCGGGCTATGGGCCCGCCCTCTCACTTACAGGACCAGTCGACGAATGTCGGACAGGACACCATTCATGGTGGTGATGAAGCGAGCACCGTCGGCGCCGTCGATGACACGGTGGTCATAGCTCAGGGCCAGCGGCAGCATCAGGCGCGGCACGAACTCCTTGCCGTTCCACTTCGGTTTGAAGTCTGACTTGGAGACGCCGAGGATGGCCACTTCCGGCGCGTTGACGATCGGGGTAAAGCTGGTACCACCGATGCCACCCAGGCTGGAGATGGTGAAGCAACCGCCCTGCATGTCGGCTGCGGTCAGCTTGCCGGCACGAGCCTTCTTGGAGATCTCGGCCAGATCGCGAGACAGCTCGATGATGCCCTTCTTGTTGACGTCGCGCACGACCGGAACCACCAGACCGTTAGGGGTATCCACCGCCACACCGATGTGGATGTACTTCTTCATGATGAGCTTGCTGCCGTCTTCGGACAGGGAGCTGCAGAAGCGCGGATGGGCTTCCAGGGCCTTGGCGGCGGCTTTCAGGATGAACACCAACGGGGTGATCTTCACGTCCAGCTTCTGCTTCTCGGCCAGAATGTTCTGCTCTTTACGGAACGCTTCCAGCTCGGTGGTGTCGGCCTCGTCGAACTGGGTGACATGGGGGATCATGGCCCAGTTGCGATGCAGGTTCGGACCGGAGATCTTCTGGATGCGGGTCAGTTCGACCTCTTCCACGTCACCGAACTTGGCAAAGTCAACCTTCGGCCACGGCAGCACGCTCATGCCGTTACCAGTGCCTTGGCCTGCAGCCGGTGCAGACTCGGCACGCTTGATGGCGTCCTTCACATAAGCCTGCACGTCTTCTTTGACGATGCGGCCCTTGCGACCGGAACCCTTGACCTTGGCAAGGTTAACGCCGAACTCGCGCGCCAGGCGGCGTACCGCCGGGGAGGCGTGCACGTAGGCGTCGTTGGCTACGAAGTCGGAGGCGGCAGCAGCCTGGGCAACCGGCGCAGGGGCGGCAGCAACCGGAGCAGCAGCAACAGGAGCTGCGGCAGCAACAACCGGGGCGGCAACCGGAGCAGCACCAGCCACTTCGAACACCATGATGAGCGATCCGGTGGAGACCTTGTCACCCGCCTTCACCTTGATCTCCTTGACCACACCGGCGAACGGGGCCGGCACTTCCATGGAGGCCTTGTCGCCTTCCACCGTGATCAGGGACTGCTCGGCCTCGACCTTGTCACCCACGGCCACCATGATCTCGGTCACGCTGACTTCATCGCCACCGATATCCGGCACGTTGACATCCTTGGCGGCGGCAACAACCGGGGCAGCAGGTGCAGCAACCGGAGCCGGCGCGGCAGCAGCGGCAGGTGCAGCGCCCGCCACTTCGAAGACCATCACCAGGGAGCCGGTAGAGACCTTGGCGCCAGCAGCAACCTTGATCTCGACCACACGGCCCGCGAACGGAGCCGGTACTTCCATGGAAGCCTTGTCACCCTCTACGGCGATGATGGACTGATCGGCCTCGACCATGTCACCCACGGCTACCATGATCTCGGTGACTTCGACTTCGTCACCGCCGATGTCCGGTACGTTGACGTCCTGGCGAGCGGCAGCGGTCGGAGCAGCAGCCGGCGCGGCGGCAACCGGTGCAGCGGCCTGGGCCGGTGCCGGCGCGGCAGCACCCTCGGCTTCGAAGATCATGATCTGGGAACCGGTGGCAACCTTGTCACCCACCTTGATCAGGATCTCTTTGACGATACCAGCGGCCGGAGCCGGCACTTCCATGGAGGCCTTGTCACCCTCTACCGCGATGATGGACTGGTCGAGTTCGACCTTGTCACCCACGGCCACCATGATTTCCGTGACTTCAACTTCATCGGCGCCGATATCCGGAACCATAATCTGTTTGGACATTGTGCTTTATCCTCTTGCGCAGACCCGCATGACAATCACAGTCATGCGTATCTCGCGTTAACCTTTGCAAGGCCGCGCCATCTCTGGCGCGGCTCTTGACCCTCTTAGGCGTACAGCGGGTTGACCTTGTCGGCGTCGATGCCGTACTTGGCAATGGCCTCGGCCACAACCTGCTTGTCCACCTCGCCGCGCTTGGCCAGTTCGGTCAGGGCAGCAACTACCACATAGAACTCGTTCACTTCGAAGTGACGGCGCAGGTTGGCACGGCTGTCGGAACGGCCGTAACCATCGGTGCCCAGCACGCGGTAGTGCTCGGTCGGCACGAAGGCACGCACCTGATCGGCGAAGGACTTCATGTAGTCGGTCGCGGCGATGGTGGCCTCGGTACCCAGCACCTGAGCGATGTAAGGCACGCGAGCGTCGGCTGTCGGGTGCAGCATGTTCCAGCGGTCTGCGTCCTGACCGTCACGGGCCAGTTCGTTGAAGGAGGTCACGCTGAACACATCGGAACCGATGCCGTATTCGCTCGCCAGGATCTGGGCCGCCTTGCGAACGTGCCCCAGGATGGAGCCACAACCCAGCAGCTGTACCTTGGCCTTGGTGCCGGCCACGGTTTCCAGCTTGTAGATACCCTTGCGGATACCCTCTTCAGCGCCTTCCGGCATGGCCGGCATCGCATAATTTTCATTGAGAGTGGTGATGTAGTAGAACACGTTCTCCGGGTTCTCACCGTACATGCGGCGCAGGCCGTCCTGTACGATCACCGCCACTTCATAGGCGTAAGACGGGTCGTAGGAGATGCAGTTCGGGATGGTGTTGGCCAGGATGTGGCTGTGACCATCTTCGTGCTGCAGACCTTCGCCGTTCAGGGTAGTACGACCGGAGGTCGCGCCCAGCAGGAAGCCACGGGCTTGTTGATCACCGGCTGCCCACGCCATGTCGCCGATCCGCTGGAAGCCGAACATGGAGTAGTAGATGTAGAACGGGATCATCGGGCAGTCGTTGGTGCTGTAAGAGGTGGCAGCAGCCAGCCAGGAGGACATGGCGCCCAGCTCGTTGATACCGTCTTGCAGAACCTGACCCTGCTTGTCTTCCTTGTAGTAGGAGACGATGTCACGGTCTTGCGGGGTGTACTGCTGACCGTGCGGGCTGTAGATACCGATCTGACGGAACAGGCCTTCCATACCGAAGGTACGGGCTTCGTCAGCCAGGATCGGGACAATGCGCTTGCCGATCGACTTGTCTTTCAACATCACGTTCAGGGAACGCACGAACGCCATGGTGGTAGAGATTTCGCGCGCCTGTTCACCCAGCAGCGGGCCGAAGGCATCCAGCGCGGGAATTTCCAGCTTGGTGGTGCTTTCGCGCAGACGGGTCGGCACATAGCCTTTCAGAGCGGTGCGACGGTCGTGCAGGTATTTGTGCTCGGCAGAACCGGCTTCGATCTTCAGATAAGGCAGATCGGCCAGCTGCTCGTCGGCCACCGGCAGGTTGAAGCGGTCACGCAGGTGACGCACGGAGTCCAGCTCCATCTTCTTGACCTGGTGAGCGATGTTCTTGCCTTCGGCCGCTTCGCCCATGCCATAACCCTTGATGGTCTTGGCCAGGATAACGGTCGGCTTGCCCTTGGTCTGGGTCGCCTTGTTGAAGGCGGCAAACAGCTTACGAGGATCGTGACCACCGCGGTTCAGGGAGAAGATCTCCTCATCGGTCATGTCTTTGACCAGCGCGGCAGTTTCCGGGTAACGGTTGAAGAAGTGCTCGCGGATGTAGCCACCGTCGCGGGACTTCATGGTCTGGTAGTCACCGTCCACGGTCTCGTTCATCAGCTGGATCAGCTTGCCGGAAGTGTCTTTCTTCAGCAGCTCATCCCACTTGCGACCCCAGATGACCTTGGTGACGTCCCAGCCAGCGCCGGCGAACAGGCCTTCCAGCTCGTTGATGACCTTGCCGTTGCCGACCACCGGGCCATCCAGACGCTGCAGGTTGCAGTTGACCACGAACACCAGGTTGTCGAGTTTTTCACGCACTGCGACGGTCAGGGCACCCTTGGCTTCCGGCTCGTCCATCTCGCCGTCACCCAGGAAGGCGTAAACGGTCTGCTCGGAGCAATCCTTGATACCACGATCGGTCAGGTACTTCAGGAAGCGAGCCTGATAGATGGCGGCGATGGGGCCCAGGCCCATGGAAACGGTCGGGAACTGCCAGAAGTCCGGCATCAATTTCGGGTGCGGGTAGGAGGGCAGGCCCTTGCCATCCACTTCCTGACGGAAGTTGTCCAGCTGCTCTTCGGTCAGACGACCTTCGGCGAAGGCGCGGGCATAGATGCCCGGGGAGATGTGCCCCTGGAAGTAGACCAGATCGCCGCCATCCTTCTCGTTGCGAGCACGGAAGAAGTGGTTGAAGCAGACATCGTAGATGGTCGCAGAAGAAGCGAAGGAGGACATGTGCCCACCCAGGTCCAGATCTTTCTTGGAAGCGCGCAGCACGATCATCATGGCGTTCCAGCGGATGATGGCGCGAATGCGGCGCTCCATCTCCAGGTCACCCGGGTAGTCCGGCTCGTCGCTGGACGGAATGGTGTTGATGTAGTCGCGATTGGCCTTGGCAGCCACGTCCACACCGCTGGCGCGGGCCTTCTCGGCCAGCTGTTCCAGGATGAATTGGGCGCGTTCCGGACCCTCTTCACGCAGCAGGGATTCCAGAGAGGCGAGCCACTCCAGCGTTTCTATCGGGTCCACATCGTTCTTCAGGATATCAGACATGGCTGGTTCCTATTGTTATTGCACGGCGATTAAGATGCGCGAAAATTCGACAATTAAGCCTTGTTGGATGGGGATTACTGCTGACGGATCCGGCGCATGGAGCGCTGGATCCTGCTCTCTTCCCGCTGCATGTCCAACAAGGTGTCCTCGATAAAGGCCAGGTGCTCATGACAAGCACTCCTGGCCCGCTCCGGAGCCCCCGAAAGAATAGCCTCGATCAGATTCGCACGATGGCGACGGATCTTGACTACCACTCCCGGACGGCGATTCAAAATCTCATTATTTTGCAGAATGTTTTGTTCAAGCATCGACCCCATGGCGCGCAACAGGTGCAGCAGCACCACGTTGTGAGAGGCCTCGGCCACCGCCAGGTAGAAGCCGGTCACGGCCACCGACTCTTCGGCCAGACCGAGCTTGCCGGCCTCCTCGATGGCGGCCTGGGCGGCTCGAATCCGCTCGAAGTCGCCCTCAGTGCCACGCAGTGCGGCATAGTAGGCGCAGATCCCCTCCAGCGCGTGACGGAATTCCAGCAAATCATACTGGGCCTCCGGATGACTGGAGAGCAGCTCAAACAGGGGATCGGCCATCCCCTTGCTCAGGGCATTTTGCACATAGGTTCCCCCACCCTGGCGCCGATAGAGCAGCCCGCGCGCCTCCAGGCGCTGAATCGCCTCCCGCAATGAGGGGCGCGATACCTGAAACTGGATGGCCAGCTCGCGCTCGGGGGGCAACTTCTGACCCGGCTGCAGGCTGCCTTCCAGAATCATGTTTTCCAGCTCGGCCACGATGGCATCGGCCAACTTGGGCTGGGTAATCTTGCGATAGGGCATGGGAGAGACTTTGTTAAATTGGTATTACCAATTTCATGGATGGGGCGAAAATTAGCAGAGGAGGCGAGGAAAGTCCAACGAAATGATGATCCACATCAAGAAAGCGGAGTACCCAAGGGGAGGTATTTAGGCCTCTTCATGATGTGCATCAAAGAAATTGGTAAGACCAATAATCATGAGCTCGCTCACAAAACACATTATTGCAACAAACAAAAAAGGCCTGCCATACGCGACAAGTCTTTGATTTGAAATATTAAAATTTAGTTTAATCGCCATTAACCCCGAGACGATAACGGACCCAGTCAAAGGCAGATCCGGGATCGCTCTTGCGCCCGGGAGCGATATCGCAGTGGCCGGTCAAGCGCTCCTGGGTAATGGCCGGATAACGGGCCATCAGGGCCCGGGTCAGCTCTGCCAGGGTTTCATATTGAACCCTGGTGTATGGCACCTCATCCGTCCCCTCCAACTCGATGCCGATGGAAAAGTCATTGCACCCCTCTCTCCCCGCAAAGGAGGAGACGCCGGCATGCCAGGCCCGCAGATGAAACGGAACATATTGCACCAGCTCGCCATCACGGCGGATCAGACAGTGGGCCGACACCTTCAGATGGTGGATGGTAGCAAAATAAGGGTGAGCGTCAGGGTCGAGCCGACCGAGGAAGAGATCATCGATCCAGGGCCCCCCAAACTCACCGGGAGGCAGGCTGATGTTGTGCACCACCAACAGGGAGATATCCTCTGCCACCGGGCGCACATTGTGATGTGGTGACGGGACCGGCCGGGCTTGTTCGCACCAACCATCTGAATCGATGGAAAAAAATGTGTTAGGCTGAGTCATCATTTTCCTGTCGCGAACCCGCCTATGAGCAGCATCGCCCCCAAGACGGCCCGCTGGTTCTGGTTGCTGGCCTGGCTGGCCCTACTGGGCCTGCTCACCCTCTATTTCAGCGAGCGCAGCCGTCCCGGCGTCAGCGCCGATGGTGCACTGCTCCTGCCCCGGGACGCCAGCGGCCACTATCGGCTGGAGGGTGCCATTAACGGCCAACCGGTGCAACTGCTGCTCGACACCGGCGCGACCCTGATCAGCCTGCCTCAGTCGGTGGCCGATCGCCTCGGCATACACCCCACCGGGCAAACCAGGGTCTCAACCGCTGCCGGTACCGTGCTGGTCGGCACGGGGCACATCGATTCACTGGAGATGGGCCCCCTGACCCTGTACGATCTGGCGGTCTTTATCAACCCGGCGCAAGACGGCCAGCAGGTGCTGGTCGGCATGAATGCGCTGGCCAGGCTCGAACTCATACAGAAGGAGCGGCAACTGCTGCTTCGCCCCCTGCAGGAATAGAAGGCATGCTACAACAGGACATCACCCGCGCCGTACGCACCGCACTGCTCGAAGATCTCGGCGGTGCCCTCACTACCGATGGTCAACCGGATGCCGGTGCCGATATCACGGCTCAGCTCATCCCGACCGACCGACACGCTACCGCGCGTATCATCACCCGTGAGGCGGGGATTTTCTGCGGTAAAGCCTGGGTGGAGGAGGTGTTTGCCCAACTAGGCGGTGAGGTAGAGATCGTCTGGTCTGTGGCCGATGGCGACCGCCTGGCCCCCAATCAGGAGTTGTTTCGCCTGACCGGCCCGGCCCGCGTGCTGCTCACCGGTGAGCGCAACGCCCTTAACTTTGTGCAGACTCTCTCCGGCGTCGCTACCCTCACCGCCCGCTATGTGGCAGAACTCGCCGGCACTCACTGTCGTCTGCTCGATACCCGCAAGACGATTCCGGGACTACGCACCGCCCAGAAATATGCGGTCACCTGTGGTGGCGGCAAGAACCACCGTATCGGTCTCTATGACGCCTACCTTATCAAGGAGAATCATATCCTGGCCTGTGGTGGTATCGCCGAGGCCATTACCGAGGCGCGTCGCCTCAACCCCGGCAAGCCGGTGGAGGTGGAGGTGGAGAGTCTGGCTGAGCTGGAGCAGGCGCTGGACGCCGCTGCCGATATCGTGATGCTCGACAACTTCGACGTGCCCATGATGCGTGATGCCGTCGCCCTCAACGCAGGTCGTGCCAAACTGGAGGTCTCCGGCAACGTCACCCTGGAGACCCTGGCCGACTACGCTGCCACTGGCGTCGATTTTATCTCGGTCGGCGCACTGACCAAGCACGTGCGGGCCCTCGACCTCTCCATGCGTTTTATTGCATGAGCCCCCCTTGCCGAACTTGCAAAAGGCGCCTCTGGCGCCTTTTCTATTAGGTGAAGCTCCAGATGTCGACCCCCTGAGTAGCCGGAGCCTTGGACCGGGGATCAGAGCTAGCCTATTGTTTCAAAAGAGGCTTTCGATACATTCTTGTTAAAATATGTGACGGGAGGTGTTGTCTAGGGATAAGGAGTCGGACAGGATAGTGATTGAGCACTCATCAGTGCTCCCAGCTTCTCGGGTACAACGCAGAAAGGAACTTTGCTATGAAGAAACAGACGGGTTTTACCCTTATCGAACTGATGATCGTGGTTGCGATCGTCGCCATATTGGCTGCCATTGCGCTGCCTGCGTATCAAACCTACACCAAAAAGGCTAAATTTACAGAAGTCGTCTCTGCAACTGGCGCTTTTAAAACTGCTCTAGAGGTTTGCTTTCAAACTCTTGGCTCGTTACAAACATGTACAAATGGCGCCAATGGAGTACCGCCCGCTGCTGGAGCAACAGGCCTTGTGACTTCAGTTAACGTGTCGGGTAATACTGCCTCAGCAGCGACAATTACAGCAGTTGGAGATGCAACTACATTTGGTTCAACGTCAAATACTTACATAATGACTGGTGCTGGAGCGAATGGGCAGATCATATGGACCGCCCCAGCTTCCGGTTCAACTTGCACCAGCGCAGGCTTTTGCTAACGCATGACCTCTAGCCCCCATAGCGGCCTGGCCATTAGCCTGGCCGCTTCCTCCCTTATCAGTGAGCAGGACTCACAACGCTTCGTGAGTCAGGCCAAGGCCCAGCGCAAACCGTTTGTCACCTTCCTCATTGAAAACGAGATTCTCGGCAGCAAGGAACTCGCCGATTTTTGTGAGCAGGAGTATGGTGTACCTCTGCTGGATCTGGATGCCTTCGATGTAGCCGAGATCCCGCAGAAATACATCAACCAGAAGCTGATCGAAAAGCATCACGCCCTCCCCATCTACACTCAGGGCCATACCCTCTATATCGCCATGTCAGACCCGACCAATGTGTCGGCACTGGAGGAGTTTGGCTTTAACTTCGGACTCCACACCGAGGCGTTGCTGGTCGAAGAGGAGAAGCTGGTCCACGCCATCGGCAAGCTGCTGGAGAGCGACAGCGATGCCCTCGGCATGGAGAACATCGACGAGGCGGAGATCTCGGATCTCGAGGTGGCCGACGAGCAGAGTCGGCTCGATGAGACGGTCAGCACCGCCGACGATGATGCCCCCATCGTCAAATACATCAACAAGATCATGATGGACGCCATCAAGCGGGGAGCATCCGACCTGCACTTCGAGCCCTACGAGACCAAGTACCGCATCCGTTTTCGTATCGACGGCATACTCCATGAGGTGGCCACACCGCCGGTCAACCTGGCCAACCGCTTCTCGGCCCGTCTCAAGGTGATGGCCCGCCTCGACATCGCCGAGCGCCGCCTGCCCCAGGATGGACGCATCAAGCTCAAGCTGTCGCGCAACAAGGCGATGGACATGCGGGTCAACACCCTGCCCACCATGTGGGGAGAGAAGGTAGTTATCCGCCTGCTCGACTCCTCGGCGGCACGCCTCAACATAGAGCAGCTCGGCTTTGACGACAAACAGAAGGCCCTCTATCTGGATGCCCTCTCCAAGCCTCAGGGGATGATACTGGTGACCGGCCCCACCGGCTCGGGCAAGACGGTCTCCCTCTATACGGGCCTCAACATTCTCAACACCATAGAGCGCAATATCTCTACCGCCGAAGACCCGGTCGAGATTAACTTGCCCGGCGTCAATCAGGTACAGGTTAACCCCAAGGCGGGGCTGACCTTTGCCAGCGCCCTGCGCGCCTTCCTGCGCCAAGACCCGGATGTGGTGATGGTCGGCGAGATCCGGGATCTGGAAACCGCCGAGATCGCCATCAAGGCGGCCCAGACCGGCCACCTGGTTCTCTCCACCCTGCACACCAACTCCGCCGCCGAGACCCTCACCCGGATGATGAACATGGGAGTGCCGGCGTTTAACATCGCCTCCTCGGTGACCCTCATCATGGCCCAACGGCTGGCACGCAAACTCTGCCCTCACTGCAAGACGCCCGAGGCGATCCCCGAGGCGGAGCTGCTCAAACTCGGCTACAGCCAACAACAGGTCGAGGCGGGGATCCAGCTCTACCATGCGGTGGGGTGCAAGGAGTGTTCGGGGGGCTATAAGGGGCGTGTCGGCCTCTATGAGATGATGTCCATGTCGGAACATATCGCCCGCATCATCATGCAGGGAGGCAACTCCTTGCTGATTTCCGCCCAGGCCCAGAAGGAGGGGATGCGCACCCTGCGTCAATCCGGGCTTGAGAAGGCGCGCCTTGGGGTCACCAGCCTGGCCGAGGTGAATCGGGTCACCACCAACTGATCGAGAGACGGAGTGCAAGGATGGCAACGCTGGCTCAGAAAAATAAATCGCCCAAGATCTCCGCCTTTCGCTGGAGTGGCGTGAACCGCAAGGGACAGAAAGTCTCCGGCGAGATGCAGGCCGACTCGGTCAATACCGTCAAGGCTGAGCTGCGCAAGCAGGGGGTGACCGTCTCCAAGGTGAGCAAGAAGTCCCAGGGGCTCTTCTCCAAGGGCGCGGCCAAGATCAATACCATGGATATCGCCGTCATCACCCGCCAGATCACCACCATGCTCTCGGCCGGCGTGCCTCTGGTACAGACCCTTCAGGTCATCGCCCGCAGCCACGAGAAGGCAACCATGCGCGAGCTCGTCGGCGAGATCGCCGCCAATGTGGAGACGGGCACCCCCCTCTCCGAAGCCCTGCGCCAACACCCGCGCCAGTTCGATCAGCTCTACTGCGACCTGGTGGAAGCCGGCGAACAATCGGGAGCTCTCGAGACCATTTTCGATCGCATCGCCACCTATCGGGAGAAGACCGAAGCACTCAAGTCGAAGATCAAGAAGGCCATGTTCTACCCCACCATGGTCATCATAGTGGCCATCGTCGTGACCTCTATCCTGTTGTTGTTCGTCATCCCCCAGTTCGAGGATATCTTCAAGAGCTTCGGGGCCGAACTCCCCGCCTTCACCCAGTTTGTCATCGGCATCTCACGCTTCATGCAAGACTGGTGGTATGTCTTCTTCGGCGGTACCGCCCTGGTTATTTTCCTCTATGTGCGGGCATGGCGTGCCTCCGAGAAGGTACGAGACCGAACCGACAAGTTTGTGCTCGAGCTCCCCGTGGTCGGCATGATACTGCACAAGGCGGCCATGGCCCGTTTTGCCCGCACCCTGGCCACCACCTTTGCCGCCGGTATTCCGCTGGTTGACGCACTGATCTCCTCGGCCGGGGCCTCGGGCAACTATGTCTATCGCACCGCCATCATGGCCATTCGCAACGAAGTGATCGCCGGCATGCAGGTCAACGTCGCCATGCGCACGGTCGATCTCTTCCCCGATATGGTGATCCAGATGGTGATGATCGGCGAGGAATCGGGGGCCATCGATGATATGCTCTCCAAGGTCGCCACCATCTTCGAACAGGAGGTGGATGACCTCGTCGATGGCCTGACCAGCCTGCTCGAACCCCTCATCATGGTGGTATTGGGGGTACTGGTAGGGGGCATGGTCATCGCCATGTACCTGCCCATCTTCAAGCTGGGGGATGTGGTGGGCTGATCCCGACCATCTGCTATCGAATCCTATGACCCTGTTGCTTCAACTCAGCCAGGCCATGCCCTGGCTCTACTATCTTCTGGTGGCGCTCTTTGCCCTCTGTGTCGGCAGCTTCCTCAATGTGGTGATCCATCGCCTTCCCATCATGCTGGAGCGCCAGTGGCGCGAGGAGTATCGGGACTACTTCACCCCGGATGAAGCAACGGAGACCGCCCCCTTCAATCTGATGGTCCCGCGCTCCCGCTGCCCTGCCTGCGGTCACGGCATCACGGCCGCCGAGAATATTCCCCTGCTGAGCTGGCTCTGGTTACGCGGCCGTTGCAGTGCCTGTAAGGCACCTATTTCGGCTCGCTACCCGCTGGTTGAGTTGGTCACGGCTCTGCTCTCCCTGGTGGTGGCCTGGCAACTTCCCGCCGGTTGGCCCACCCTGGCAGGGCTTCTGCTCACCTGGTCGCTTATCCCCCTGACCCTGATCGATCTGGATCGCATGCTACTGCCCGACCAGATCACCCTGCCCCTGCTCTGGGGAGGAGTGCTGGTCAGCCTTGTCGATGGCTTTGTCCCCCTCTCCGATGCGGTGATCGGCGCCATGGTCGGATACCTGACCCTGTGGAGCCTCTATTGGGCCTTCAAGCTGCTGACCGGCAAAGAGGGGATGGGGTATGGGGACTTCAAACTGCTTGCCGCCCTTGGCGCCTGGCTCGGCTGGCAGGCACTGCCCCTGATCCTGCTGCTCTCGGCACTGGTCGGAGCCATGGTTGGTATCACGCTGATTCTGCTTCGCCGCCACCAGCAGGGTAATCCCATCCCCTTTGGCCCCTACCTCGCCATGGCCGGGTGGATAGCCCTGCTCTGGGGTGACGGGATCACCCGCTGGTACCTCTCCACCGTGCTGTAACGAGGCCACTATGTATATCGTCACCCTCACCGGCGGGATCGGCAGTGGCAAGACCACGGTAGCCAACCGCTTCGCCGCTCTCGGTATTCGGATTGTCGATGCTGATCTCATCGCCCGTCAGGTCGTCGAGCCCGGGAGCCCGGCCCTCACCCGGATTCGGGAACACTTCGGGTCACACATTCTGGATCCCCGGGGGGCACTGGATCGGCGAGCCCTGCGCGAGCGCATCTTCGCACATCCGGCAGAAAAGGCATGGCTGAATGCCCTGCTTCATCCCCTCATCCGTGAAGAGATGGTACGTCAATGCCAGCAAGCCGACTCCCCCTACTGCCTGCTGGTGGTTCCCCTCTTGGTAGAAAACCGCCTCACCGGCCTGGGTCAGCGGGTACTGGTCATCGACGTGGACGAAGAGGTCCAGGTTGAGCGGACTTGTCGACGTGACCGAGTCACCCCGGAGCAAGCACAGGCCATCATCGCCTCCCAGGCGACTCGCAACGAACGCCTTGCCGTTGCCGACGATGTGATCGTCAATCAGGATCGCTCAGAGGCTGAGCTGGAGAGCGAGATTTTAGGGTTACACCAGCAATATCTGACATTTGCCACTCAACAAGGCCACACTCAATAGGTACACTAGCGCGGTTTTAGAAGAGGCCAGGAGCAGGCATGATTTACGATTTTCCTCTCAATGAAAAAAGCCGGACCTACCTGCGTCTGGAGTCCCTGTTTTCCCAGATCGGTGACAACCTGGAGCAAGAGCTTCCCTGGGGCCACATCGCCTGTTTCAAGGCCATCTTTGACCTGCAAGAGCTGCTGGAACGGGGGGACCTGCGCGCCGATCTCATCAAGGATCTGGAGCGCCTCGGGCAACGACTGAACCGATGGGCGGCCCTGCCAGAGGCCGATCTCGAGCAGATCGACCATATGCAGACCGACATCGTGAGCCTCTCCCGTCAACTGCTCAGCTCCCCTCGCCCGGGCGCCAGGCTGAAAGAGGATCGACTACTCGGCTCCATTCGCCAGCGCTTTTCCATCCCGGGTGGTCTGTGCGCCTTCGACGTCCCCCAGTTGCACCACTGGCTGGCACAGCCTCACGCCCGGCGTCTTCCGCAGATGAGGGGGTGGCTGGCCGATATCACCCTGATGATCGACGCCATTCGCATGCTGCTGCGTCTGTGGCGTGAATCCGGCGCCTTTACCGACAAGGTAGCCATCAACGGCTTCTATCAGGATGTGGCCGAAGGGGCCGAACTGATCCGTATTCGACTCGAGCACAGCCAGGAGTGCTACCCGACCCTGAGCGGCCACAAGAACCGCTTTGCGCTCCGCTTCCTGCCGGCCAGCGACAGTGCTATCGGCGATGTCACCTTCCAGCTTGCCTGCTGCTAAGGAGCCATCATGGTGACCAAGGTTAAATGCCCCACCTGCCAGGCCGATGTTGAGTGGACTCCCGAAAGCCCCTATCGCCCCTTTTGCAGCAAACGCTGTCAGCTGATCGATCTGGGCGAATGGGCCAACGAAGAGAAACGGATTCCAGCCGAGCCTGAGGATCCTCAGCCAGACTT
Organism: Aeromonas sp. R6-2; assembly: GCF_040908155.1. NCBI lineage: Bacteria > Pseudomonadati > Pseudomonadota > Gammaproteobacteria > Aeromonadales > Aeromonadaceae > Aeromonas > Aeromonas sp. R6-2. The sequence goes on from NZ_JBFODE010000056.1 coordinate 84,796, forward strand.
CGGCGACGATGAGTGGCACTGAATGAAGAAAGGGTCCTTACGGACCCTTTCTCTTATCGCCGGTGTAGCCCCTGTTGTAGCCTGGAGACGATGGGCGCATTGGCATCGGGGAAGTGATACTCGTGTAACCGGGCAAGAGGCACCCAGCAGCACTCCTGCCCTTCCCGACCATAAGGCTCGCCTTCAAAGCGGGTTACCTTCCAGATGTCGAGCAGCACCGACTTCTCCGGGTAGTCGTGGCAGAGCTCCATAAAAGGGATACAGTCGAGCACCCTAATGCCGATCTCTTCCCACAGCTCCCGATCCAGGGCCGTCAGCAGATCTTCCCCACTCTCCACCTTGCCACCGGGAAATTCCCAGCGATCCCCCTGATGGCGATCGGCAGAGCGCTTGGCCAGCAGAATATCGCCCCGTTCGTTCTCGATGACACCGACTGCCACCCAGACCCGTTTTTTCTCTTCCATTGCCTATCTCCTCAACGCAACGAGGCGGGCCCCGGGCCCGCCTCGTTTCACTCGGCCAGGGCTCAGCTCAGCTGACCGTGGCAATGCTTGAACTTCTTCCCTGAACCGCAGGGGCAGGGGTCGTTACGCCCCACCTTCTGCTCATCGCGCACGAAGGTGGTGCTCCCTTCCTGCTGCGGTTCGGCCAACGGATTCTCGGCATCGGCGTGGGAGTATGTACGGGGGGCAGACTCGGCACGCTGACGCTGCTGCTCCTCCATGGTCTCCACATCCCGCTCCTGCACCTGCACCCGGCTCAGGATGCTGATGACGTCACGCTTCAAGGTCTCGAGCATCTGGGTGAAGAGCTCGAAGGACTCGCGCTTGTACTCCTGCTTGGGGTTCTTCTGGGCGTAGCCACGCAGGTGGATTCCCTGACGCAGGTAGTCCATCGCCGCCAGATGCTCCTTCCAGAGACCATCCAGCGTTTGCATCATCACCGCCTTCTCGAAGTTGCGCAGCACCTCCTTGCCGACACGCTCCTCCTTGTGGGCATAGATCTGGGCTGCCTCGGCCAGGATCCGCTCGCGCAGCTTCTCTTCATAGAGCTTGTCGTCCTCTTCCAGCCACTTGGCAATCGGCAGGTCGAGGGAGAAGTCACCCTTGAGACGGGCCTCCAGACCCGGCACATCCCACATCTCCTCGAGGGACTGGGGCGGGATGTACTCGTCGATCACGCTGCTGTAGACATCGTCGCGGATAACATGAATGGTCTCGGAGATATCGTCGGTATCGAGCAACTCGTTACGCTGCTCATAGACCACCTTACGCTGGTCGTTGGCCACGTCGTCAAACTCGAGCAGGCTCTTGCGGATATCGAAGTTGCGTCCTTCCACCTTGCGTTGGGCATTTTCGATGGCCTTGGTGACCCAGGGGTGCTCGATAGCCTCGCCCTCTTCCATCCCCAGCTTCTTCATCATCCCGCTCACCCGATCGGAGGCGAAGATGCGCATCAGGCTGTCTTCCATGGAGAGGTAGAAACGGGAAGAGCCCGGATCCCCCTGACGGCCGGAACGACCACGCAGCTGGTTGTCGATACGACGGGACTCGTGACGCTCGGTACCTATGATATGCAGGCCACCGGAGGCGATCACCGCATCATGGCTCTGCTGCCACTCGGCCTTGAGCGCAGCAACCTGTTCATCGCTCGGGTTTTCCAGTTTGGCCAGCTCAGATTGCCAGTTACCGCCCAGTACGATATCGGTACCACGACCGGCCATGTTGGTGGCGATGGTGACAGCACCCGGCTTGCCTGCCTGGGCCACAATTTCGGCTTCCATGGCGTGGAACTTGGCGTTCAGCACCTGGTGAGCGATCCCCTCATTTTTCAGAATGTTGGAGATAAGCTCTGAGTTTTCGATAGAGACAGTACCCACCAGCACCGGCTGACCGCGCTGCACACACTCGCGGATATCCTGCACGATGGCGGCGTATTTCTCCTTGGCCGTGAGATAGACCAGATCACCCATGTCTTTACGCACCATGGGGCGATTGGTCGGGATAACCACAGTATCCAGGCCATAAATCTGGCGAAATTCAAACGCCTCAGTATCGGCGGTACCCGTCATGCCCGCCAGCTTGTCATAAATACGGAAGTAGTTCTGGAAGGTGATAGAGGCCAGGGTCTGGTTTTCGTTCTGGATCTTGACCCCTTCCTTGGCTTCCACCGCCTGGTGCAGACCATCGGACCAACGGCGACCCGGCATGGTACGACCGGTGTGCTCGTCGACTATGATGATCTCGCCATTTTGCACTATGTAGTCCACGTTGCGCTCGAACAGGGTGTGAGCACGCAGGGCCGCGTTAACATGGTGCAACAGGCTGATGTTGCTGGCGGAGAAGAGCGAATCGTGCTCATCGAGGAGCCCCTCTTTCTTGAGCAACTCTTCGACAAAGATCTGACCGTTCTCGGTCAGCAGAGCCTGACGATTCTTCTCATCTACCGTGTAGTGGCCGTCACCCGTGTACTCCTCGGTATCCTCTTTATCCTGCTTGACCAGATTCGGGATCAGCGTGTTGACACGGATATAGAGCTCGGAGCTGTCTTCGGCCGGACCGGAGATGATAAGCGGAGTACGTGCCTCATCGATGAGCACCGAATCCACCTCATCCACCAGGGCGTAGTGGAGGGGACGCTGAACCCGCTGATCCGGCGAGAAAGCCATGTTGTCACGCAGGTAATCGAAACCGAATTCGTTGTTGGTACCGTAAGTGATGTCGGCAGCATAGGCGGCGCGCTTCTCGGCCGGGCCCATACCAGGCACGTTACAGTCGACCGTCATGCCGAGGAAGGCAAACAGGGGGCGGTTGGCCTCGGCGTCACGCTTGGCCAGGTAGTCGTTCACGGTCACCACGTGAACACCGCGACCGGTCAGGGCATTCAAGTAGGCCGGCAGGGTAGCGGTCAGGGTCTTACCTTCACCCGTCTTCATCTCGGCGATACGGTTGGAGTCGAGCACCATGCCACCGATCAGCTGCACGTCGAAGTGACGCATGCCAAATACCCGCTTGGAGGCCTCACGCACGGTAGCAAAGGCCTCGGGCAACAACTGCTCCAGGGTCTCACCCTGCTCGAGACGCTGACGATACTCGGCGGTCTTGGCCTGCAGTTCGGCATCGGAGAGAGCCTCAAACTGCGGCTCCATCGCATTGATTTGTTTGACGATCTTGCGTAACGCCTTGAGAGTTCTGTCGTTACGGCTGCCGATAATCTTGGTAAGCAGTGTGCTGATCATGTGTACCAACTGTTTCTGATGATAAACGCGCCCCGGAGGGGAACAAAAAAGAAAACCATTAACCCCGTTTGACCGTCATATAACGGGAGGGGTTGACCTGACGACCATCTTTCAAGACTTCATAATGCAGGTGCACACCGGTGGCACGCCCGGTACGTCCCATCAGGGCAATCTTCTGCCCCTTGTCGACCAGGGTGCCCACTTGCACCAGGGCCTTGGAGTTGTGCGCATAGCGGGTAACCAGGCCATTGCCGTGGCTGATCTCGATCATGATGCCAAACTCGGGGTGACGACCCGACCAGCTCACCACACCGGGGCCAGAGGCGAGGATCGGCGTGCCGGTCTTGCCGCGAAAATCGATCCCCTTGTGCATCTTGGCGCGGCCGTTGAACGGGTCGACCCGGCCGCCAAAACCGGAAGAGACCCATGCACGGCGACCCGCCACCGGCGTTCCGTCGATGAGTCCCTTGTCCACTATATTGTGATTCATCACGAAGGATTCAAGGACTGCGAGCTGCTCTTCGCGATTTCCCAGCTGATAACTGAGGTTTTTCATGGATTCTTGCAGCTCATTGAGTCCCACTTCCAGATCGGGATCATAAGAAGGCCCTCCCATGGGGGGAGCCTCACTGAAATTGAATTCGTCGGGATCGAGCTCGGCCTCTTCGGTAAGCCGCTCGCCGAGGGCATTAAGACGACCCAGTTGGGCCTGCATGGTGCCCACCTGGGCAGCCAGCATGGCTAGCTGCTGCCGGGAGGCCTCTTCGGCCGTGGCTTCGCTCTGTTGCTGGGCCAGATCCAGGGCCATCTCGAGGGAGGCGATCTTGCTCTGCCAGTGACTCCAGGTCAGCCATCCGCCACTGCCCGTCAGGCAGAGGAGCAGGGTTCCGATACCCAGCAGGTGCCAACGCGGGATATGAAGCCGGCGACGCCGCTTGCCGTTGAGGATCAGGGTAAGACTCATAGGATAATCACTGTCTGCTCGGTCGTTGGAAAAACAGGCCGGGAGAGGCGGTGTTAATCAGGGGGGTAAGAAAAACGGGGCGTCGGTGCGGAGAGGAGACCGACGCCCTGTCATTCATCCTATCAGGCCAGGACCAGCGAGTGGTCGTAGTAGGCGATAGGGGCCTTGGCCTGCTCATCCTCGAAGGTCACCAGTTCCCAGGCTTCCTGGTTGGCGAGCAGGGCACGCAGCAACTTGTTGTTCAGCGCGTGGCCGGTCTTGAAGGCCCGGAACTCGCCGATGATGCTGCGGTTGCACATGTAGAGATCACCGATGGCATCGAGCATCTTGTGCTTGACGAACTCATCTTCGTAACGCAACCCCTCTTCGTTCAGGACCCGGTAGTCATCGAGTACCACCGCATTCTCCAGACTGCCACCGAGGGCCAGATTCTGGGAACGCAGATACTCGATGTCGCGCATGAAACCGAAGGTACGAGCGCGGCTGATCTCCTTGACGAAGGAGGCACCGGAGAAGTCCAGTACGCAACGCTGGTTGCGGCCGGCAAACACGGGGTGCTGGAAATCGATCTCGAGATCCATCTTGAAGCCGTTGTGATAGGGGTGGAATTCCGCCCACTTGTCACCGTCTTCGACCCGAACGCTCTGCTTTATACGCACAAACTGCTTGGGCGCATTCTGTTCCCGAACCCCGACCTCCTGCAGCAGGTAGATGAAGGGATGGGCACTGCCATCCATCACCGGCACTTCCGGTGCATCCACCTCGACATAGAGGTTATCGATCCCCATACCTGCCAAGGCGGCAGAGAGATGCTCGATGGTCGAAACACGCACCCCCTGGTCGTTGACCAGGGCGGTACAGAGCAGGGTGTCACGCACCTGATCCGCGTTGGCAGGCAACTCCACCACAGGATTGAGATCGGTACGCAAGTAAACGATCCCTGTGTTAACAGGAGCCGGACGGAACGTCATGGTGACTTTCCGGCCAGAATGCAGACCAACGCCTGTGGCCTGGACACTCGTTTTCAAGGTTCTTTGTCTAATCATGGGTGCATCCGCTCAACAGCAAAATTCATGGCTAAAAAGCCGTGGCTGCCCATCTTAGCACAATCCTTAAACAACAAACAAACCGAGGTCGGATGACCTCAGTCCGCTTGCTTGCGCAGGAAGGCCGGGATGTCCAGATAATCGGGCTCGCGACGGGCCTGAGGCTCGGCATTCACCACCTTGGCCGGGGCCTCTTCCATCACACGGCCGGGCATCATCTCACCCAACGGCTGACGAACCGGACGCTCCTGAACCTGGTTGTTCTTGACCAGAGTGATGTCCGGCTTGCGCTCGGCACCGATACCGGTGGCCACCACGGTCACACGCAGTTCGTCCTGCATCTCCGGGTCGATAACGGTACCCACCACCACGGTGGCATTCTCGGAGGCGAAAGCCTTGACCGCGTTACCCACGGTTTCGAACTCTTCGATGGTCATGTCGAGGCCGGCGGTGATGTTGACCAGGATGCCACGGGCACCGGCCAGATCCACGTCTTCCAGCAGCGGGCTGGAGATAGCCTTCTCGGCCGCCTCTTCGGCACGGTCGTCACCGGAGGCAGAGCCGGTTCCCATCATGGCGGTGCCCATCTCGCGCATTACGGTACGTACGTCCGCAAAGTCGACGTTGATGAGGCCGGGACGGGTAATCAGCTCGGCAATGCCCTGCACGGCCCCCAGCAGCACATCGTTGGCCGCCTTGAAGGCGTCCAGCAGAGAGATGCCACGACCCAGCACCTTGAGCAGCTTGTCATTGGGGATGGTGATCAGGGAGTCCACATTCTTGGAGAGCTCCTCGATACCGTGCTGGGCGAAGCCCATGCGCTTCTTCCCTTCGAAGGAGAAGGGCTTGGTCACCACGGCCACGGTCAGGATACCCATCTCGCGAGCCACTTCGGCCACGATCGGGGCGGCACCGGTACCGGTACCACCGCCCATACCGGCGGCGATGAAGACCATGTCGGAACCAGCCAGCAGTTCACGCAGGCTCTCACGATCCTCCATGGCGGCGTCACGGCCCACTTCCGGGTTGGCGCCGGCGCCGAGACCCTTGGTGATGCCACCACCGATCTGCAGGGTGGTGTTGGCGCTGGAGTTGCGCAGGGCCTGGGCATCGGTATTCACCGTGATGAACTCCACGCCCTCGATGTTTTGACGGACCATGTGCTCGACGGCGTTGCCACCGCCACCACCTACCCCCACCACCTTGATGACGGCTTCGTCCGTATGGCTATCCATGAATTCAAACATAATGTCTCTCCGCTTTATTTGCTGACTTCAGCAAAATTCTTAAAACTCGCCACGCAACCAGTTGCTGACCCGTTTGACCAGCCCACCGACACTCGCCTTGGCGGCATATTCCTTGCTCGGACCGCTGCTCTGATGCGTGCGGCCATACTGCAGCAGGCCCACGGCCGTGGAATAGACCGGCGCCTGCACGTAATCACTCAGGCCACGCACGTTGAGGGGTTCCCCCACTCGCACCTGGCACTGAAATACCTGTTCTGCACACTCGACGATGCCCTCGATCTGGGCGGCACCGCCGGTGAGCACCACGCCGGCGGCCAGCTGATGCTTGACCCCCTGCTGCTTCAATTCGTTTTGCACCTTCACCAGCTCGTCATGGACCATGGAGAGCAGTTCGGTGTAGCGCGGCTCGATCACCTCGGCCAGGGTCTGACGCTGCAGGCTGCGGGCGGGACGTCCCCCCACGCTCGGCACCTCTATGGTGTCCTCCTTGCTGACCAGACGCCCCAGGGCGCAGCCATAACGCACCTTGATCGCCTCGGCATCCAGCGGCGGCGTGCCAAAGGCGTAGGCGATATCGCTGGTGACCGTGCTGCCGGCGTAAGGAATCACCTTGGTGTGACGCAGGGCTCCGCCGGTAAACAGCGACATGTCCATGGTGCCACCGCCGATATCCACCACGCAGACGCCGAGCTCCTTCTCGTCCTCGGTGAGGACGGCGTAGCTGGACGCCAGGGCAGAGAAGATCAGCTGATCAACCCGCAGACCCACCTTCTCCACACATTTCTCGATATTGCGCGCCATGTCGTTATGGCAGGTGACGATATGCACCTTGGCCGCCATCCGCACGCCGGAGAGGCCAACCGGATTCTTGATCCCCTCCTGGTAGTCGATGGCGAACTCCTGGGGCAACACGTGCAGCACGCGCAGCTCGTCGGAGAGACGCACCGACTTGGCGGTGTGGATCACGTTGTCCACATCCTCCTGGGTCACCTCCTCGTCGGAGATGGGCACCATGCCGGTCTCGTTGCGACAGTCGATATGCTTGCCCGAGAGCCCCAGATAGACGGAGCTGATCTGGCAGTCGGCCATCATTTCGGCCTCTTCGACGGCACGACGCAACGACTTGACCACGGAGTCGAGGTCATTGACGCCCCCCTTGTCCATGCCGCGCGAGGTGTGGCTGCCCATGCCGATGACGTTCAGTTCACCGTCCGGCAATACCTCACCCACCAGAACCGCCACCTTGTTGGTGCCGATGTCCAGTCCGACAATCAGGTTTCTATCTGCGGCTTTGGTCATTCACTTTCTCTTCGTTCTTCTTCCATCCAACCGCCAATCCGGTGTCGTATCTCAGGTCCACGTAAGCGATCAGCTCACGGGGCTGGATATCCGGAAAGACATCGACAAACCGCTGCAGTCGCGAGAGCTCATCCGAGCGCCCGAGAAACAGCTGGATGCCCCCTTCCAGGGTCAACTCCCAGGCATGACGAGCCGTGAGATTGACCTTGGCGATCCTGAACCCTTTCGGTGTCAACACCGCCTGATACCCGTAGTAGGCCTCGAGCACCCGCTTGGCCTGATCATCCGGCCCCGACAGGGAAACCAGAGGAAACTTGACCCGGTCGGGCGCCTTGAAGATCACCCCGTCCTTGCTCAGGAAGCGGTTGCCATTCCAGCGCGATGCCACCGTCTGCTCGGTCAGGAACACCTTGATCTTGTTCGGCCACTTCTTGCGGACCGACACCTGAGCCACCCATGGCAGGGCATTCAGGCGCGCCTGGACCGCATTCACATCCAGCTCGAAGAAGTTGCGTGACTCGGCACCGTCAAGCACGGCGATTCGCACCTCTTCGGGCTTCACATAGTCGTGTTGCCCCTGCAGCAACAGCTCACTCATGGGCAACCGATTCGCATCCGTCAGCCAGTCGCTGACATTCAATGCACACCGGTAGAGGCCCCATATCACCAGCAGGAAGAAGATGATCCCTGCGAGGAAGCCTCCTTTGGTGCGCGGCTGTGCCCTTGCCTCCAACCTGCGCTCCCCGTTCAACCCCTTGTCTCGCCGGCGCCAGCGCCGGACTCGCCATTATATAGGCCCCGACATGGGGGGCAAAACCCCCATGAGGGACTCAAACGTCCGATTTCATGCGGTTTATGTCCAATTTCATCTCGGCGAGGCGTCGGCTGAGGGCGCCAACGTTGCCGGCCCCCTGGGTCAGCACCAGATCCCCCTCACCCACTATGTCTGCCAGCACCGCCGGCACGTCATCCGGCGTCGCCACGAAGATGGGTTCGAGATTGCCACGGGAGCGGATAGAGCGGCACAGTGCCCGCCCATCGGCACCGGGAATGGGATCTTCACCGGCAGCATACACTTCGAGCATCACCAGCACATCCACCTTGGAGAGCACCTCGGCAAAATCCTCGTAGAGATCACGGGTCCGGGTGTAGCGGTGAGGTTGGAACACCATCACCAGGCGCTTCTCGGGCCAACCGGCACGGGCGGCGTTGATGGTCACCTTCACCTCGCTCGGATGATGGCCGTAGTCATCCACCAGCATCGCCTTGCCACGGCCGGTCTCAAACTCGCCAAACTGCTGGAAACGGCGGCCTACCCCTTCAAACTTCTCGAGGGCACGAACGATAGCCTCATCGGCGATGCCATCTTCGGTCGCGACCGCGATGGCGGCGGCGGCATTCAGGGCATTGTGAATACCCGGCAGGTTGAGCTTCACCGCCAGCTCTCCCCCTTCCTTGCGGCGGACCTTGAAGCAGCTGTGGTGGGTGGTCTGGACGAAGTCGAGCACCTGCACATCGGCATCATCAGAGAGGCCATAGGTGATGGTGGGGCGCCCAATGTCGGACAACAGACCACGGATCACAGGATCGTCCACGCAAACCACTGCCAACCCATAGAAGGGGAGGTTGTGCAGAAACTCGATGAAGGTGGCCTTGAGGCGGGAGAAGTCACCGCCATAGGTATCCATATGATCCGCCTCGATATTGGTCACGATAGAGACCATCGGCTGCAGATGCAGGAAGGAGGCATCGCTCTCGTCCGCCTCGGCGATAAGGTAACGGCTGCTGCCCAGACGCGCATTGGTGCCGGCACTGTTGAGCAGACCACCGATGACAAAGGTCGGATCCCGCTCAGCCTCGGCATAGATACTCGCCACCAGACTGGTGGTGGTGGTCTTGCCATGGGTGCCTGCGATGGCGATGCCGTGACGAAAACGCATCAGCTCGGCCAGCATCTCGGCACGGCGCACCACAGGGATGCGCAGCTCGCGGGCGGCCAGCAGCTCAGGGTTATCCTGGCGGATGGCGGTGGAGACCACGACCACGCTCGCCCCTTGCACATGCTCGGCACTGTGGCCGAGGCAGATCTCGGCCCCCAGGGCCTCGAGACGCTCGGTCACGGCGTTACGTGCCAGATCCGAGCCGCTCACCTGATATCCTTCGTTGGCCAGGACCTCGGCGATCCCCCCCATGCCGGCACCACCGATGCCGATAAAGTGGATGCGACGCACGCGGCGCATCTGGGGAATCATGGTACGCAGTTTTGCCAGTTCAACCTTGGTCATAGCTCTCTCTCACTCGGCCAGACGTTTGCATTCATCCGCAACACGCTCGGCCGCATCGGTGATCGCGATGCGACGAGCCGCCTGGGCCATCTTCAACAATGTATCCCTGCGACCGGCCAGCCAGACCAGACGGGCAGCCAGAGAGGCCGGTGTCAGATCGGACTGGGGCAGGAACTCGGCCGCACCGCCGTCGACCAGGGTCAGGGCGTTGCGGGTCTGGTGATCGTCTACCGCATGGGGTAGCGGCACAAAAATGGCGGCCACGCCGGCGGCAGCCACCTCGGAAACGGTCAGTGCGCCGGCACGGCACACCACCAGATCGGCCCAGGCATAGGCCCCGGCCATCTCCTTGATAAAGTCACTCACCTCGGCCTCGAGACCCAGCTTGCCATAGGCCATGGCCACGGCCTCCTGGTTGCCCTTGCCGGTCTGATGGCGCACCTCGACAGGGATGCCTGCCGCGGCCACCGCCAGGGGGACCTGTTCATTCAGGACCCGGGCTCCCAGGCTGCCACCTATGATCAGCAGGCGAAGCGGGCGCTCACCGCCCCCCATTCTCTCATCGGGAGCGGGCAGAGCAACCACCTCGGGACGCACCGGGTTACCCACCACGGCGGTACGGCGGCTCGGGGCAAAGGCGCCGGGAAAGGCCATCAATACCCGCTTGGCGATGCGTGCCAGCAGCTTGTTGGTCATGCCGGCAGAGGCATTCTGCTCGTGCAGCAGCAGCGGAATGCCGGAGAGCCAGGCCGCCACGCCACCGGGGCCGGAGGCAAAGCCTCCCATGCCCAGCACCACATCGGGGCGGATGGTCTTGAGCACCTGGCGAGCCTGCAGGATCGACTTGACGATACGATAGGGGGCCTCGAGCAGGCGCTTGAGGCCATTGCCGCGCACCCCCTGGATATCGATAAAGGAGATGGGATAGCCGTGGGCCGGCACCAACTCCGCCTCCATCCGGTCGGCGGTGCCGAGCCAGTGGATGGTCCAGCCCTGCGCCTTCAACCGATCGGCCACGGCCAGACCGGGAAACACATGGCCCCCGGTACCACCTGCCATCACCAACAGAGTCTTGCTCACTACGCCTCCCGCACGCGCGCCTGGGCACTCGCCTGGCGCAACTCAAAATCGATACGAATCAACATACTCACCGCCACCGACATGATGATGAGACTGGAGCCGCCATAGCTCACCAGGGGCAGGGTCAATCCCTTGGTGGGCATCATGCCGCTGGCTGCCCCCACGTTGACGAAGGTTTGAAAACTGAACCAGATGCCGATGCCGATAGCGAGGTAGCCCTCGTAGAGGCGCTGGGCCTGGAGGCAGGCGTGACCGAGACGCAACGCCTTGGCCGCCATGAAAAACTGCAGGGCCAGCACCGCCAGCACACCGAGATAGCCAAGCTCCTCACCCAGGATGGCGAAGACGAAGTCGGTATGTGCCTCGGGCAGGTACTCAAGCTTCTGGATCGAGTTACCGAGCCCCTCCCCCAGCCAGCTGCCACGGCCGAATGCCATCAGGGACTGGGTCAACTGATAACCGCTGCCAAAGGGATCGGCCCAGGGGTCGAGGAAGGAGGTGACCCGTCGCATCCGGTAGGGCTCGGCGATGATCAGGGTCACCACGGCCCCCACACCGGCCAGGATCAGGCCAATAAACTGCATCAGACGAGCCCCGGCCAGGAACAACATGCCGAGGGTCGTGACAAACATCACCACCACAGAGCCCAGGTCGGGCTGCAGCAACAACAAGATAGCGAGCACGAAGAGCACCGCCAGGGGCTTCATAAAGCCGATCAGCCGCTCGCGCACCTCGTGCTGGCGGCGCACCAGATAGCCGGCCAAGTAGACAAACAGGGCCAGCTTGGCAAACTCGGCCGGCTGCAGGTTGAAGGGACCCAGCGGCAGCCAGCGTACCGAACCGTTGACGCTGCGACCGGCAACCAGCACCAGAACCAGCATGATGATGGCGAGCAACAGCATGGAGCCGTTGTACTGCTGCCAGCGCATCATGGGCACCTGCAGCACAAACCAGGCGATACCGACGGCCATCACCAGGAAGGTGCCATGACGCTTCACAAACAGGAAGGGATCCCCCGCCAGGGAGATCCCCTCGGGAATAGAGGCAGAGGCGACGATCACCAGCCCCACCATCATCAGGGAGAAGGCAAGGGTCACCAACTGGCGATCATAAAGCGCACCGGGACGCTGGGGCATCAACACCCCCCACACCCAGACGGCGACCGATCGCAGCATCCCCTTCATAGGCTCATCACCTGTGCGGTGAAGCGGTCACCCCGCTCCTCGAAGGATTTGAACTGATCCTGGCTGGCACAGGCTGGCGCCAGCAGTACCCAGTCACCGGGGCGAGCCTCGGCGGCGGCACGGGTAACGGCCTGCCCCATGTCAGCCACCTGCTCGGTCGGCTCACCGAGGGCTGCCAGCAGGGCGCCATCCTGACCGAAGCAGTACATCTTGTCGATCTGGCTGCCGAGCAGGGCCTGCAGCGGACTAAAGTCCTGCCCCTTGCCCTGACCACCGGCCAACAGGATCAAGCGCCCCTTCACTGCCTCGCGCACCCCGGCCACGGCAGCCAGGGTGGCGCCCACATTGGTCGCCTTGGAGTCGTTGATCCAGCGCACGCCCCCCACCTCGCGCACGAAGCGGGCGCGATGGGCCAGGCCCTCGAAGCGACGCAACACGGTGAGCTGGGGTTCACGCGGGATGCCGACCGCATCGCACAGGGCCATGGCGGCCAGGGCATTGGCCTGGTTATGGGCACCCACTATCTTCATCTCATCGACCGCCAGCAGCGGCTCCCCGTGCAGGGTAAGCCAGGGACTGCCGTCGATCTCGCAGCGACCGTAGGCGTTACAGTCAAGGCCAAAGCTGCTCCAGACGCTCCCCACATCGGGCAGGGTCTGGGGATCGTCCCGATTGACCAGGATGTGGCGAGAGTGCTGATGGATCTTCTGTTTGGCGGCGCGGTAATCGGCCATCCCCTCGTAGCGATCCATGTGATCTTCCGAGAGGTTGAGCACCACCGAAGCGGCCGCTTGCAGGCTGTGAGTGGTCTCGAGCTGGAAGCTGGAGAGCTCCAGCACATAGAGATCGGCGGGCGCGTTGAGGAGCGCCAGTGCAGGAACCCCGATGTTGCCCCCCACGCCAACCCGAAGGCCTGCTTCCTGGATCATCTCACCGACCAGGGTGGTAACAGTACTCTTGCCGTTGGAGCCAGTGATGGCCACGATGGGGGCCTTGGCCTCGCGCACGAACAGCTCGATGTCGCCGACGATCTCGACGCCGCGTTCGGCGGCGGCCTTGAGCTCGGGAGTCGCCAGGGCGATGCCGGGGCTCGCGACGATGAGGTGCGCCTGGTTCAGGCGCTCCCCATCCAGTCCCTGAACCAACTCCACCTCGGGAGGCAGTTGATCACGGCCGGGCGGATTGGCCCGGGTATCCATCACCAGAGGGGTCACGCCCTTGGCGAGGAAGTACTCCACACAGGAGAGGCCCGTCTTGCCGAGTCCGATGATGATGACCATGGGCTTACCTCACCTTCAGGGTCGCCAGACCCAGCAGTACCAGTACGAGGGTGATGATCCAGAAGCGCACGATGACGCGCGGCTCCGGCCAGCCCTTCTTCTCGTAGTGGTGGTGAATAGGAGCCATCCGGAAGATTCGCACACCGCGCAGCTTGTAGGAGCCCACCTGCAGGATCACCGACAGGGTCTCCATCACGAAGACGCCGCCCATGATGACCAGCAGAAACTCCTGACGCACCAGCACGGCAATGGTGCCGAGCGCGCCGCCGAGCGCCAGGGAGCCAACGTCTCCCATAAAGACCTGGGCCGGGTAGGTGTTAAACCAGAGGAATCCCAGACCTGCGCCTATGATGGCGGTGCACACCACCACCAGCTCGGAGGTGTAGGGCACGTAGGGAATGTGCAGATAGCTGGCGAAGTTGACGTTGCCGGTGGCCCAGGCGATCAGGGCGAAGCCGGCGGCGACCATGACGGTGGGCATGATGGCGAGCCCGTCGAGACCATCGGTCAGGTTGACCGCATTGGAGGTGCCGACGATGACGAAGTAAGCCAGCACGATGAACAGCAGCCCGAGCTGGGGCATCACCTCCTTGAGGAAGGGCACCACCAGCTGGGTCTGACCGTCGTGGGTAGCGGTTCCATAGAGGTAGAAGGCGACCACCAGGGCCACGGCCGACTGCCAGAAATACTTCCAGCGGGCGATGAGGCCATCGGTGTTCTTGCGCACCACCTTGAGGTAGTCATCGGCGAAACCGATGGCGCCATAGGCACCAAGCACGAACAGCACCAGCCAGACATAGGGGTTGTCGAGGCGGCACCAGAGCAGCACGGAGATAAAGATGGAGGCGAGGATCATCAGCCCGCCCATGGTGGGGGTGCCCCGCTTGCTCAGGTGGGATTCGGGGCCATCGTTGCGGATCACCTGGCCAAACTTGAGGATCTGCAGGCGACGGATCAGGCGCGGTCCCATCCAGAGAGCGACGAACAGTCCGGTCAGGATCGACAGGATGGAACGAAACGTCAGGTAGGAGAAGACGTTGAAGAAGGTGAAATGCGGGGTGAGCAGTTCCGCCAGCCAGACTAGCATGATGCCTGCTCCTGATGGTGCTTGACCATCTCGACGATCTCTTCCATCCGGGAGCCACGGGCCCCCTTCACCAGTACCGCTATCTCTGTATGGGTTTCAATCATGGTTGCCAGCACTTCATAGAGTGATGCCTTGTTATCAAAATGACGACCACCCGCGGCATCTGCGGTATGGCGACTCTCTTCTCCGACCGTGAGCACGGCGTCGAGACTGCACTCGCGAGCATGACGGCCGACGCGAGCGTGCTGCTCGGCCGACTCGGCGCCCAGCTCCCGCATGTCGCCAAACACCAGTACCCGGTAACCGGCCATCTCGCGCAGGGCATCGATCCCCGCCAGTACAGACTCCACGCTGGCGTTGTAGGTGTCGTCGATCAGGGTGAGGCCACCCCAGCGTTGGACGCAGAAGCGTCCCTTGACCGGCGCCATCCTCTCCAGTCCCGCCTTGATGGAGGCCAGAGAGGCGCCGAGCGCCTGACATCCTGCCGCCGCCGAGAGGGCATTGGCGATATTGTGACGACCCGGAATGGCCAGCGTCAGCGCCACTTCGCCCTCGGGGGTGACCATGACAAACTCGGCGCAGCCGGCTGCGTTGATACGGATATCGCGGGCGTGGAACGGTTGGGTCTGGTCTTCGATGGAGAAGGCGCAGCGGATCCCCCGCTCCCGCCACTTGGGCCAGAATTCGTTGTCGGCGTTGACGATGGCGGTGCCCCCCTCGCCCAGTCCCTCGAAGATCTCGCTCTTGGCGTGGTAGATCCCCTCGAGGGAGCCAAATCCCTCCAGATGGGCCGCCGCCACGTTGTTGATGATGGCGGCATCGGGCAGGGCCAGGGAGGTGGTCCAGGCGATCTCCCCCTTGTGATTGGCGCCAAGCTCCATCACGGCGAAATTGTGCTCGGGTTCAAGACGCAGCAGGGTCAGGGGAACGCCCACCTCGTTATTGAAGTTGCCGGCGGTGGCCAGCACCCTCCCTTCGTGGGAGAGGATGGCCGAGGCCATCTCCTTGACCGTGGTCTTGCCACAGCTGCCGGTGATGGCGAGTACCTTGGGATTGACTCGCTGGCGCACCAGACGACCGAGACGACCGAGGCCACGCAGGGTATCGCTCACAATAAGTTGCGGAATGGCCAGGGGCAGCTCGCGCTCCACCAGCAAGGCGCTGGCGCCGGCGGCGAGGGCCTGGTCACAGAAGTCGTGGGCATCGAAACGCTCGCCACGCAGGGCGACGAACAGGGAACCGGGCGCCAGCTGACGGGTATCGGTGCTGACGGCGGTAATGGTGCAATCCTCCCCGACCAGGCGCGCCTCGATGGCGTTGGCGATGTCGGTGAGTTGAAGGGTCATCATCTGAATGACTCCGGTAGTGTTTGCAGCACGGCAGCGACCGTCTCACGATCGCTGTAGTGGCGCTTGTCCTTGCCAATGATCTGGTAATCCTCGTGCCCCTTTCCGGCCACCAGGACGATATCTTGCGGACCCGCCTGAGTCAGGGCCAAGCGAATGGCGGCCACCCGATCGTGCTCCACTTGAACCGCGTCGGGCTGCTGCAAACCGGCAACCATGTCTGCCATGATCTGACGCGGATCCTCGGTGCGGGGGTTATCGTCGGTCAGGATCACCCGGTCCGCATGACGCTCGGCCATGGCCGCCATCATGGGCCGCTTGCCCCGGTCCCTGTCCCCGCCACAGCCAATCAGGCACCAGAGACGTCCATGACAGTGCACTCGCAGGGCCGCCAGCGCCTTCTCCAGGGCATCCGGCGTGTGGGCATAGTCGACCACGGCGAGGGGTTTACCCTGGCCGCCAAAGCACTCCATGCGGCCGGTGACAGGCTGTAGACGGGGTGCACTCTCGAGCAGGGCATGGAACTCATAACCCAGCACCAGCATGACTCCCATGGCAGCCAGCGCATTGGCCACGTTGAAGCGGCCCAGCAAGGGGGCGGATAATACACCATTCCCCCACGGGGAGTTAATCCGGGCACGAAAACCCTGCTGATGAAATTCGAGGTCCGAGGCAATGATCTGCGGCCCCGGATGGCCGGCCACCCCACCCTCCAGGCTGTAAGCGACGGCGGCGGGTCGACGCGCCAGCCACTGGCGCCCCACCTCGTCGTCCCCATTGATGACGGAACAGGACTCATCGACCCGATCCAGCAGCCGTTCTTTGGCCGCCCCATAGGCGTCCATGGTGCCGTGGTAGTCCAGATGATCCCGGCTCAGGTTGGTGTAGGCGGCCGCGGCGAAGCGCAGACCCGCCACCCTGTGTTGCACCAGACCATGGCTGGAGACCTCCATGGCGACGAGATCGGCGCCCTGCTCACGCAAGACGCGCAGGGAACCCTGTACCTCGATGGCGCTGCCGGTGGTATTGGCCGCCTCGACCAGCTCCCCAAACAGACCATTACCCACGGTGCCCATGACGCCGGCACGCCCCCCCAGCAGGGTGCGCCAATTGGCCACCAGCAGCGCCGTGGTGCTCTTGCCGTTGGTCCCGGTCACCCCCACCAGTTGCAGCTGGCTCGCCGGCTCACCATAGAAGCGACCGGCCAATGCAGAAAGATGAAGCGGGAGGTCGTGAAGCCCCACGCAGGGCACGCCCACATCGGGGGCAACATAGCTCCCGTCGGCCTCAAACAACACGGCAGCGGCTCCCTTGGCCACCGCCTGTTCGATGAAGCGCCGTCCATCCACCTGATGACCCTTGACCGCCACAAACAGGCACCCCTCAGCGGCTTCGCGGCTGTCGAGGGTTAGGCCGGTCAGCGCGAGCGCAGGGGCACTCACGCCGAAGGGTTGCAGCAGTTGATCAAGTGCGGGGAACAAGGGGAGCCTCCTGACGGGCGAGTTTGCCGACCTGGGGCGCCGTGTTGGCGTCCGGTCTGATGTTGAACAGTTGCAGCACACCGCCCATGGCCTCGGCGAACGGCGGCGTCGCGACGGCACCCCCGTAATAGGCCTTGCCCTTGGGTTCGTTGATGACCACGACCATGGCGAAGCGGGGATCGCTGGCCGGTGCAAAGCCGGCAAACCAGGCCATGTAATCCTTGCCGTAGCCTCCGGCCACCGCCACCTTGGCGGTACCACTCTTGCCACCGATGCGATAGCCAGGAACCTTGGCCTTGGGGATCGCGCTGTCAACCACGTACTCGAGGGCACCGAGCATCGCCTTGGCATCCTTGGGATTGATCACCTGCTCGCAGGTGGGAGCCTTGTCGAGGCGGGTGACCGAGATGGGCACCCGGCAGCCGCCGTTGGCCAGGGTGGAGTAGGCCGAGACCAGCTGCATCGGGGTCACTCGCAGGCCATAGCCAAACGACAGGGTGGCACGCTCGATATCGGACCAGCGGCGACGCTGGGGCAGCATGCCACCGCTCTCTCCCATGAGGCCGCTACCGGACTCGATGCCGAAGCCAAGCAGACTGAGGGTGTTGATCATGTCCTGGGCCTGCATGCGCAGGGCGATACGCGACATGCCGATGTTGGAGGAGTAGCGCAGGATATCGTGGAGGTTGTTGGCGTGATGGATACTCACGTCCTTGATCTGCTTGGCACCGATAAACAGAGGCTTGGAATCGATGAAGTCATCCCAGCTGGTCACTCCGGCGTGAAGGGCACTGAGCAGGATCAACGGCTTGACGGTGGAGCCCGGCTCATAGGTATCGGTCACCACCCGGTTGCGCACCCGGAAGCTCTGATACTGACCCCGGTTGTTGGGGTTGTAGGAGGGGGTGTTGACCATGGCGAGCACCTCACCGGTCTTGATATCCAGCATCACCATGGAGCCGGAGGTCGCCATATTCTCGTCGGTCGCCTTCTTGAGAGCCCGATAGGCGATGGACTGTACCCGCTGATCGATGCTCAGGTGCAGATCGTTGGCATCTTTGCCCTCTTTGACCACCCCCAGATGCTCGATGACCCGACCATGCCGGTCCTTGCGTACCCGCATCTCCCCCGGGGTGGCGGTCAACCAGTCGTCATAGCTGCGCTCGATCCCTTCGATCCCGCGGCCGTCGATGTTGGTCACCCCCACCAGGTGGGCGCTGATCTCACCGGTCGGGTAGAAGCGGCGCGACTCGGGACGAAGATAGACGCCCCCGAGCTTGAGCCCCTTGATGTACTCGGCCACCGCCGGCGTTACCTGACGCTGCAGATAGACGAAGCGCTTCTTGGGATTGGCCACCTTGTGCTTGAGACTCTTGAGATCCACTTTGAGCACTTCGGAGAGCGCCTGCCAGGCGCGTTCATTGTTGACGGCACCGGATTCGTGAACCGTCTTGGGGTCGGCCCACACCGCCTCTACCGGCACAGAAACCGCCAGTTGTTCCCCGTTGCGATCGGTGATCATGCCACGCACGGCCTGGGTCTCTGTGGTACGCAGGGAGCGCATGTCCCCCTCCTGACGCAGGCGATCCGGATCGATGACCTGGATCCAGGCCAGGCGCAGCACCAGGCCAACAAACGCGATGCCGATGAAGACGATCAGGGTACGGAAGCGCCACGGATGGACCGTGGTCGTCTGCTTGGCGTTTTTGGCCGCCTTGGGGGTCGGTTTGCGGCTCATGGCTCTATGATCACCTTCTCGGTGGTGACGATGGGACGCGCCATCTGCAGCTTCTCCATCGCCAGGGCCGCCACCCGCGAGTGTTCTGCCAGGGTGCTCTGCTCGAGGAGCAGGTGACGCCACTCGATCTCGAGGGAGTCACGCTCGGCCATCAGCTCGTTGTAACGGGAGGTGGTACTACGGGTCATGTTGGTGACCAAAATGCTGGCAAAGGCGGTCACCAGGACCGCCAGGATCAGGAAGAGCTGGATCTTGTGGCGCCCCAGGTCGGAGAGGATCTCGCGAGAGAGGTTGATGCGCTCCTCGGCCATGGCTACTCCGGCAACCGCTCGGCTACTCGCAGCACCGAGCTGCGGGAGCGACTGTTTTGGTTGACCTCGTCATCGGAGGGCTTGAGCGCCTTGCCGACCCCTCTTAATTTACGATCGCCCTTGAGCTGGGCCTCGGTCAGGGGCAGACCACGGGGGATCTCGGGCCCCTTCTCATGCTTGCGAATGAAGTGCTTGACCAGGCGGTCCTCGAGGGAGTGGAAGCTTATCACAGACAAACGCCCGCCCGGTTTGAGAATGGAGAGGGAGGCATTGAGGGCGCACTCGATCTCGTCGAGTTCGCTGTTGATATAGATGCGGATCGCCTGGAAGCTGCGGGTGGCGGCATGCTTGCCCTTCTCCTTGCTCGGATTGACCCGGGCAATCATCTCGGCCAGCTGGCGGGTACGGGTGAAGGGCGTCTCGTCCCGATCGTGGACGATGGCGCGCGCTATCTTCTTGGCAAAGCGCTCCTCTCCGAAGGTCTTGAGGACCCAGGCGATGTCGTCAATATCCGCGTGGGCCAGCCACTCGGCCGCACTCTGACCGCTGGTCGGGTCCATCCGCATGTCGAGAGGACCGTCTTTCATAAAGCTGAAACCGCGATCCGCATCATCCAGCTGGGGTGATGACACCCCAAGATCCATCAAGAAACCATCGATCTTGCCGGTCAGCCCACGCTCGGCAATATAGCCAGCCACCCCGGAGAAGGGGCCGTGGACGATCTCGAAGCGGGGATCATCGATAGTAGACGCCTCGGCAATGGCCTGGGGATCCCTGTCGATGGCGATAAGACGCCCATCGGGACCCAGTTGCTGCAGGATCAGGCGGGAGTGACCGCCGCGACCGAAGGTGCCGTCCACGTAGATGCCATCCGGCTTGATGGCCAGCCCTTCCACCGCTTCGTCGAGCAGTACCGTGATGTGTTCAAAGCCTTGCGTCATTTATAAAGAGAAGTCCTGTAGTCGATCGGAGCCAGACCAGTCATCCTGCGGCAGGTCCCGAATGTCATCGTCCACTTGCTTGAGCCAGCGCTCTTCGTCCCATAACTCGAACTTGTTGAGCTGCCCTATCAGCATCACCCGCTTGTCCAGCCCGGCATGGGTACGCAAAGGTGCACTCAGCAGCAAACGTCCATTGCCATCCAGCTCACACTCGCTGGCATGGCCGAGCAGAAGGCGCTGCACCCGCCGCTCCATGGGATTCATGTTGGAGAGAGTGCGCAACTTGCGTTCAATCTCTTCCCACTCGGGCAGTGGATAGAGCAGCAGGCAGGGATGGGTCAGATCGATGGTGCAAACCAGCTGGCCCTCGCACTCATCACGAAGCCAATCACGAAATCTGGTCGGTATAGCCAGCCGCCCCTTGGTATCGAGGCTGATGGCATGAGCACCACGCAACACCCGCTTATATTATCCCTTGCTTGCCCTATCCCTGGATCGAAAAACCACTTTGATCCACTTTTCTCCACTGTAAAGTTTAAGGAGGGGACAGATCCTTTTCAAGCAAGCAGGGGCCACAATAGGAGCCAAAAGAGGGGGTAATTCGAGGAAATAAATAAAGAGCGCTGATTTTACAGAAGATATTGCCAGGCCACTGGATGAAAAGTGCGCGTCACTGATTGCCGAGTCACTCCGATCCGCAAGCCATCAGCCCGACTCTCTGTCTTGCGGGGCGGTAAAACGGAGAACCCCGCACCGGGTGCGGGGTTCTGAAATAGGGTCGGAGTTGGCCTGTAAGCCGGGTTCTGTACCGGGTTTCCCCGGTGGCAACCATTCCTCTAGGCCTGCAATCACTCGCAGGCTCCAGCAACCTACCCGCCCCCAACGCGGGCCGCGCCAAAGGGGGCCTATTTGGTCTTGCTTCGGGTGGAGTTTACCGTGCCACGAACTGTTGCCAGTCGCGCGGTGCGCTCTTACCGCACCCTTTCACCCTTAC
The DNA here is from genome assembly GCF_040908155.1 of Aeromonas sp. R6-2. NCBI lineage: Bacteria > Pseudomonadati > Pseudomonadota > Gammaproteobacteria > Aeromonadales > Aeromonadaceae > Aeromonas > Aeromonas sp. R6-2. The sequence continues at coordinate 106,317 of NZ_JBFODE010000056.1, forward strand.
CTGATCCCTTGCGGGCCATCGGCGGTCTGCTCTCTGTTGCACTGGTCGTAGGCTCGCGCCTCCCAGGCGTTACCTGGCACCCTGCCCTGTGAAGCCCGGACTTTCCTCCCCTCCGCCCGTCTGTCCCGAGGGACACAACGACGAAGCAGCGATTGCCCGGCCAACTCCGGGCGCGGATTATAGCCTCAGGGAAGAGGGCGGGTAAACCGTTAAATCCCGATTATTCACCGCTGAGGTGTTCGAGGCCGTATTTGTAGAGGGCATTTTTCTTCACCCCATGAATCTCGGCACACAGGGCCGCCGCCTTCTTGAGCGGAAGCTCGGCCACCAGCAACCCCAGGGTGCGAATCGCCTCGGCAGGCAGATCCTCGGGATCCTTGCGTGCCCCGGCGACCATCAATACCATCTCGCCACGGGTACGATGCTCATCTTCACCCAGCCAGGCGAGCAGCTCGGAAGCGGGCAAACCATGGATGGTTTCGAAAGTCTTGGTCAACTCCCGTGCCAGCACCACCTGACGCTCACCCAGAATGCGGGCGATCGCCTCGATAGTCTCCAGCACCCGTCGTGGAGACTCGTAAAAGACCATGGTCCTTGTCTCATCGGCCAGATCCTGCAACTTGTCGTCCCGCCCTTTGGCCTTGGCCGGCAAGAAGCCTTCGAAGGTGAAGCGATCGGTCGGCAAGCCGGCGGCAGAGAGGGCCGTGATGGCGGCGCAGGGGCCGGGCAAGGGCACGACCTTGACTCCTGCCTCACGACAGCGGGTCACCAGGTGATAACCGGGGTCGCTGATGAGCGGCGTGCCGGCGTCGGAGACCAGGGCCACGCTCTTGCCCTCCTTGATGCGCGCAATCAACACCTCGGCCTTCTGCTGCTCGTTGTGATCGTGAAGGGCAAAGGTAGGCACCGAAATCTGGTAGTGGCTGAGCAGAATGCCGGTGTGGCGGGTATCTTCGGCCGCCACCAGATCGACGCTGCGCAGGGTGTCGAGGGCACGCTGGGTGATGTCCGCCAGGTTTCCGATGGGAGTGGGAACAATATATAGAGTGGGGATTACGTTCATGAAGTCTCCGCGCGCCCCGACACAATTGTGTCGCCATTATGCCCCGTTTACACTATGGGGAATTTTCAACACTGGTCGGGGAATGAACTTGAACCGGTTTACAAAACAGCTAAGTGTATCACGACTCGCCGGCATCCTGGTTGCCGCTCTGCTGCTTGCTTCCTGCGCCTCTGGCCCGGGTCAGGATGGCGCCCACCAAGGCCCCCCCTCTCCCTTTGCCAAGATCACCCAGGAAGCGGATTGGTATCTGGATCGGGTCGACGAGAATAAGCCTGCCGAGGCCTTCAGCTGGCAGATCCTGGCGGCTCGCAGCTATCTGGCCGTCGGTAAGACAGGTCCTGCCGCAGCCTTGCTGCAACAGTTGCGCAAACAGGCCAAGAGTGCCGAGCAGTTGGCTGAGCTGCAACTGCTGGAGGCCCAGATCGTGCTGGCTCAGGGCAACAGCAAGGGCGCACTGGCACTGCTGGAGCAGAAACCCGCCACCGTCCTCGACCAGGAGACCGACAAGCAGTGGTACCTGCAGCGGGCCAACCTCCAGCTCGACAACAACGATCGCTTTGGCGCCGCCAAGAGCCTCATTGCCATGGACCCGGTGCTGCAGGGTGCGGCCCTGAGCGAGAATCACCGCCAGATCTGGACCCTGCTGCAAGGCATGACTCCGGCCACTCTGCAATCCCTGCAAGAGGCCCCGGCCCCCGACGCAACCACAGGCTGGTTGCAACTGGCTGCCCTGGTCAATCAATACGGCGCCCAGCCCGATCAGCTCACCCGTCAGCTTCACATCTGGAAGCGCAGTTTCCCGCAACACCCGGCACTGACCGACATGCCGGCCGGGCTCGGGCAACTGCTGAGCACAGAGTTGAGCGTCCCCTTGCAGGCCGCCGTACTGCTGCCCCTCTCGGGTAATCTCGCCTCGCAAGGGCAGGCTATCCAGTACGGCATTCTGATGTCTTACAAGCAAAGCGGCAGCGAGCTCAAGGTGAAGTTCTACGACACCCAGAGCAAGGGAATCGCCCCCCTCTATCAGCAAGCCGTAGCCGAAGGGGCCGATATGATCATCGGCCCACTGCTCAAAGAGAGAGTCCAGGAGCTGCTGGCCCTCAAACCCACAGTGCCTGTACTGGCGCTCAACGAACTCGACAAACCGGTCACCGGCGAGCGACTCTACTTCTTCTCCCTCTCGGCCAGCGCCGATGCGGCGCAGGCCGCCCGCTACCTGCACCAGCAAGGATATCGTCAGCCCCTGGTGTTGGCGGCGCAGGACCGCATCGGTTATGCCAGCGTTCAGAGCTTCGAGAAGGCGTGGCAAGAGGCCAGCCAGGGACGTGCCATCGTCGCCACCTATGGCGGCCGGCAGGAGATCCAGGGCATGGTGCGCAACGCCCTGAGTGGCAGTGCCGCAGGCCGTGTACAGCAGGTGGCCCCCCTGGATGGTACGGCTGAGCCCCAGCACAATACCTTCAACGGCATCGATGCGGCCTATATCGTGGGGAACCCCACCGAGACCCGCACTATCAAACCTTATATCGACTTCAATGTGAGCCAGGCCAATGGCGGGCTGGCCACCTTCACCGCGGCACGGGGCTACGACAGCCAGTCGCGCGAAGTACTGCCGGAGCTCAACGGGCTGCATATCTCGGACATGCCCATCATGCTCGGCTATCACGATGAGCTGAAGGCACAGGTTCAACAACTGTGGCCGCAGCTGCAGGGGGATGCCCTGCGCCTGTTTGCCATGGGCTACGACGCCTTCTCGTTGACCGGCAAGTTGCAACAGTTGAGGGCCATGCCCACCATGAGCATGCCCGGTCTGACCGGTGAGCTCAGCGTGGCCAGCGACGGGGTGATCCAGCGTCAGTCCGTCTGGGCGACCTACCGCAATGGCGCGGGCGAAGTCGATAAAGCCCAGACGGCGGTCCAGCTCGCTCTTCACGTCGTCTTTGACCTTCTGATCCAGGCCGTCCCACTTGTTCACCACC
>NZ_JBFODE010000057.1:0-23532 GCF_040908155.1 Aeromonas sp. R6-2
GCAAGCCTGAAAGGGTACACGGCGAGTCAGCTCAGTTTTCACATGGCATCGGTCTATCTCGTCCATGAGTTGAGCTGTATGCCGTTCATGTCACCGGGGAATATCCCTAAGCGGGTGGCGGAGTTGGAGAAACAAGCGGGGCAGTTTGTGTTACCCGATAGGATGGAGCGAAGTTACCCCCGCTGCGTGAAGCCAAGACCGCAGAAGTACAGCGTAAAAAAATCCAATAAAAACAATGCCAGTCAGTCTTAACTGACTGGCATTAGCCCCAAGGGCCCGTTTTTTGATGCCGCCTCAGGGCACCCAGTAGTGGGGATGGTCCTCAAACCAGGCCAGAATCAGCCCCTTGAAGCGGCGCAGCTTGGCCGGCAAGGGGTGCTGGGGGGCATGCAGCAGATGCAAGGGGTGCAGGGCGCCGTGCCACTCGGGCAGAACCTGCACCAGACGCCCGGCGGTCAGCGCCTCCTCAACCAGCAGCAACGGCGCCTTGGCAAACCCCACCCCGGCCTCGGCCAGGCGCAGTGCACTGCCATAGTGGTTGACCCGCACCGTGCCCTGCACCGTCACCCGCGCCTCTTCCCCCTGACGCAACAGACACCACTCGTCCCAGGCCGGGTTGCTACCCTGTAGCAGGCAAGGGCGCGCCGCCAGTTCGAACGGCGTCTGCGGCGCACCGACCCGGGCCAGCAAGGCGGGGCTCGCCACCACCAGATCCTTGAGGCGACCGATGCGCCGCGCCACCAGGTCCTCCGGTAGCCGCTCCATGGCGCGCAGGGCCAGATCGCTCTGCCCCAGGGAGAGATCCTGAGGAGCATTGCTGAGATCGAGCTCGAGGCGCACCCGCGGGCAGAGCTCGCCGAAGCGCGCAACCAGATCCGCCACCAGGCGCTCGCCGGTGCTGACCGGCGCGGTGAAACGCAGCACCCCGCTCTCCTCCTCGGTCAGGGCCCGCACGCTCTGCTCGGCCTGTAGCTTGAGAGCGAAGATCTGCCCCGCCTGGGCATACAGACTCTGGCCGGCCTCCGTCAGCACCAGGCGGCGAGTGGTGCGCTGCAGCAACTGGGCACAGAGCGAAGCCTCCAGAGCCGTGACATGGCGGCTCAGGGCGCCCTTGCTCACGTCGAGAGCGTCGGCAGCGGCTGAAAAGCTGCCGTGGCGCACCACCTGATAGAAACTCTCGAGCTGGGCGATATCCACGATTAACTCCAAATTCGCAACAATGCGTTCATGTTAAGCGCTTTTTCGCCAAATTGGTTCCTCTATGATGTGGCTCATCCCCGATCGTTCGTCCCCAACATGGAGCTCATCATGAAACGCATCGTCATCGTCGGCGCCGCCGGCACCCTGGGCCGCGCCGTACACGCGGCACTGGCCGAAGGCAACGAGATCATCACGGTCGGCCGCAGCCGCGGCCAGGAGCGGGTCGACATGACCGACAGCCAGGCCTGCCGCGATCTGTTCGCCCGCATCGGACTCTTCGACGCCCTGGTGGTCACCGGCGGTGAGGTGGCTTTCGCGCCACTGACCGAGATGAGCGACGCCCAGTGGCAGCACGGCCTCACCAGCAAGCTGATGGGTCAACTCAACCTGACCCGCGCCGCCATCCCGCACCTGCGCGACGCCGGCTCCATCACCCTGGTGAGCGGCATCCTGAGCGACGAACCCATCGCATCTGGCAGCAGTGCCTGTACCATCAATGGCGCCATCAACCACTTCGTGCAGGCCGCCGCCTGCGAGCTGCCGCGGGGCCTGCGCATCAATGCAGTGAGCCCGACCGTGCTGAGCGAGTCGATGGACAAATACGCCTCCTTCTTCCCGGGGTTCATGCCGGTGCCGGCCGAGCGGGTGGCCCAGGCCTACCGGAAATCCGTGCTCGGGATCCAGAGCGGGCGCGTCTACCCCGTATTTGGATAATGAAAAGGGGCCTCCCGGTGGAGGCCCCCTTATTGTCACAAGAAAGGCAAACGTTTGAATCTAAACGCCAAAAAATCACTCGATGAGGCCGTAACCGGTCAACACCTCGATGATCTCCTGCTTGGGGTTGGTGCTCAGGGCGATCGGGTGACCCACCACCTTCTCGGCGATGCCGAGGTAGGTGCGAGAGATATCCATCATCACCTCGACCGGCAGCTTGTTGTTGTGTGCCAGGGCGAAACGCTCCTCCATCCGGTTCTTGTTGAGCAGGATGTCCGAGTCCGGGAAGTGGGTCAGCAGCCACTGACGGAAGCCCTCCTTGGACTGTTCGATGATTTGGCCGTCCCGATGGGCCGCGCCGTCCCAGATACGGGAGCTGTCGGGGGTACCCACCTCATCCATGTAGATGAGCTTCTCGTTGCCGGCGGCATCGGTCACATAACCAAACTCGAACTTGGTATCGACGAAGATCTGATCCAGCCTGGCCAGCGCCTCGGCAATCACCCCAAACCCTTCCTTGAGCAGGGTCTCATAACGGTCGATATCGGCCGGTGAGCGGAAGCCGAAGGCCCGATAGTGGCGCTCCAGATCCGCACGGGAGACGTTGACATCATCGGCCTCGGGCACCCCTTCCAGACCGGTCAGGATCCCCTTGGTGGAGGGGGTGATGAGGATCTCGGGCAGCTTCTGATCCTTCTTGAGTCCCTCGGGAAGGGTGATGCCGCAAAATTCCCGCTCCCCACTCTGGTAAGCACGCCACATGGAGCCCGTGATGTACTGGCGGGCGATCGCCTCGACACGTACCGGAGTGGCCTGTTGCACGATCCAGACGAAGGGATGGGGAATGTCGAGAATATGGCTGTCGGCCAGCCCCTGCTCCCGGAACAACCTGAACCAGTGGCTGGAGATGGCGTTGAGCGCGGCGCCCTTGCCAGGTACACCCGCCAGCCCCTCTTCTCCCTGCCAGATACAGTCGAAGGCGGAGATGCGATCGCTGATCACCATGATGGCCAGTGGCGTGTCGGCCGGCACATCGTAGCCTCTGTCACGGATCAGACGGGCGCTGTCGGCAGCCGTCAGCCAGTAGACGCTGCGCACCTTGCCGGAATGAACGGGGCGCTCGGTGCGGATCGGCAGATCATCGTTTACCGCGAGTACTTGGTCTGCAAGAGTCATGGTTGATAACACTTCCTGTTGTGGGGGGATAACAAAACAGGGGCACAAGGCCCCTGTTTCTTATTCGGTTTTGTCTGCCACGGCCTTGGCGAAGGCCTTGGAGAGGGTGATGTGCATCTGCGACACCACACTCGATTTGACCGGCTTCTTGTCCTTGTCAAAGAGAGTGATGGAGGTCTTGCCCCCGGCCATCTCTCCAAGCTGGAAGCGGTATTTGCCCTCTTCGAGGTTGAACGGTTCGGCGCCCACCTCCTGCCAGAACGCCTTGCCCGGATCCTCGTACTCGACATCGATCCAGCCCAGGGACTGTTGGGTGTCCTTGATGGTAAAGCCGTAACGGGGCAGCAGTCGATTGATGCGTTGCCACACCAGCTCGAAAGAGGCATCGGCAACCCAGGCACTCAGCTCGTTATTGTCAAAGCCGAGCTCGAGTCCCATACCGACGGCGGCCTTGTGCTGCTCACGGCTCTTGAGTTGCTGGTCATAGTAGAGGCTGAACTGGTTGAGGGCGCGCACCGCATAGCGACGCGCCTCGTCCTGGCTCAGGCCGCTGCTCTTCTCACCGTCCATCTCCTCTTCATGCTGCAGCACGCGCACGGAGATATTGACCGAGTGACGAACCTCATCACGCTTGAGGGTAAAGAGGTAACGCTGGCGGATCTGATAGTCCTCATCCTCTTCACCCCAGCCATCGAGGGCGGCGGTATTGGTGAACCAGCCGGTCTCCAGGGTGCCGGCATTGCGGTCCAGATTCTCGGTGGTCACACCAAACTTGGCGAGGAAGTTCATCAGGAAGGCCCAGGCATCGGAGCCCACATCCTGAGCGGTGCTCAGGGCGTAGTAGGCGATGGTGGGCTCGCTGGCACCCTGCACGATCTGGCTGCCCGGAACCACGGTCAGCAGCTGGGCTGGCGGACGCACATCGACCTTGGCCCCTGTGGCTCCGTCGCGGCTCGACTCGGGGAGCGGAGGAACATCATAGTCGCTGGTGAAGCGGGGGGATTGCAGGCCTGCCGGGATGAGGAAGGCGCGGCCTTCCAGCTTGGCCTCCTCATACTCGAAACCGCGATTGGCCATCTTCCGATCCTGCGGGCTGCTGCAGGCAGCCAGCACGGCCATGCTGATGACGCCCAGGGTCAGGCGTGCAGCGCGTACTCTTCCGTTTGCTTTAGACACTCGCAATCAACTCCGCACTCTTCAGGGCCTGACGCATCGCTACCTCCCCCTCCGGGGTCAGTTCGGTGAGCGGCAGGCGTAGGGTGGCCGAGGCGATCAGATCGAGCTGGGCACAGGCCCACTTGACCGGGATCGGGCTCGGTTCGATAAACAGGGTCCGGTGCAGCGGCATCAACCTCAGGTTGATGGCCTGAGCCACATCGGCTTCCTTGGCCAGGGCGGCGCGACACATGTCGGCCATCAGGGCCGCGGCAATATTGGTGGTGACGGAAATAACACCGTCACCGCCTTGCAGCATGAAATCACATCCGGTCGCATCATCGCCACTGTAGAGGGCAAAATCGGCACCACACAGTTCACGCAGCAGGGGCGTGCGATCCAGATCGCCAGTGGCCTCCTTGAGGCCGATAATACCGGACTGGCTGGCCAGACGCCCCACCGTCTCCGGCTTGAGATCACAGCCGGTACGGCCGGGCACATTATAAAGGATCTGGGGCAGACCACTAGCGTCGGCGATGGCGCAATAGTGGCGATAGAGCCCCTCCTGGGTGGGCTTGTTGTAGTAGGGGGTGACGCTGAGACCGGCCACCACGCCGCTCTGTTCGAAACGACGGGCCAGCGAGATGGCGTGGGCTGTGTTGTTGGAGCCGCAGCCGGCGATGACCGGAATGCGACCCGCCGCAAGCTCGACACAGCGCTCGACGACGGCGATGTGCTCATCCTGGGTCAGGGTCACCGACTCGCCGGTAGTACCGACGGCAACAATGGCGCTGGTGCCGCTTGCCACATGATATTCAACCAGACGTGAAAGGCTGGACCAGTCCACCTCACCCGTGGGGGACATGGGGGTGACAAGGGCAACGATACTACCGCGCAACATGGGTTTTTCTCCTGAAATTCAGGGCCGTAATGGTAAGGTGCGCCCGTTGCAAAAACAAGGAGCCCCCACCGCAAGCGTGATACCATGGCGCAAATTTCAGGACGAGAGATGACCCATGACCCACTACCTGGTAGTGACCGCCATCGGCACCGACAGGCCCGGCATCGTCAATGAAGTGACCCGCCATGTGACCGACTGTGGCTGCAACATAGTCGACAGCCGGCTGGGGATCTTCGGACAGGAGTTCACCTTTATCATGCTGCTGTCAGGTGACTGGAACAGCCTGATGCAGCTCGAGATCACCCTTCCCCTGCGCAGTCAGGAGTGGGATCTCATCACCATGATGAAACGCACCGAGCGCCATCAACCCCGCGATTATCCCCTCTCGGCCGAAGCCGAAATACTGCTGAGGGACGAACCCGGCATCGTTTCACGCTGTACACGCCACTTCAGCGACCAGGGCTGGGACATCCACGCCATGCAATCGGAGACGCTGGAGCAAGCCCCCTATAACCTGCTCAAGATCCACTTCGAACTCAAACTGGCCAATGATGCAGAGCTCTCCTCCCATGAAACCGGGTTTGCCGACTTCTGTCGTACTCTGGGAGCCGAGTCCTTCCACATCACCTTCAATCAGCGCCGCCCCTGAGGGGCACACACCAAGGAGCAACCATGCCGATGCTGCAAGCCGGAGCCCAGGCTCCCGATTTCACCCTGCCCAACCAGAATGGCGAGCTCGTTTCCCTCTCGGATCTGCGCGGCAAGAGAGTGCTGATCTACTTCTATCCCAAGGCGATGACCCCGGGTTGTACCACCCAGGCCTGTGGACTGCGCGATGTGCAAGGCGAGCTGGCTGCCCACAATCTGGTGGTCCTCGGCATCAGCACCGACAGCCCCGCCCGCCTCAAGAAATTCGAGCTGCGCGATGGTCTCAACTTCACCCTGCTGGCCGACGAGGATCACGCCGTCGCCGATGCCTTTGGGGTCTGGGGCCCCAAGAAGTTTATGGGTAAGGAGTACGACGGCCTGCACCGTATCAGCTTCCTGCTCGACGAGCAGGGGCAAATAGCCCATGTCTTCAACAAGTTCAAAACCAGTGACCACCATCAGGTGGTACTGACTCACCTGGCAGGTTAAGCCCGGATAATAACGGGGCCGGCATAAGCCGGCCCCGTTACGGTGTCGCCACATCAATCGGATGCAGAAGAGGTGCCTTGGTGGTTCACTTCGGCGACGAATACAGTTTCGTTTGTGTCAGGCTCTGTTGCAATCCCCCTCCCGCACGATTAATTCATCACCCCTCTCTCCCAACTCGCGCCCCTGGCGACCCAGATCAAAAAATTCATTCTATATATGAGTTAACGTGCCCTCAGACTCTTTGATACGCGAGAAACACCATGAACATGAGCCCCTCCGAGCGCCTCATCCTCTGCAATCAGTACGAGATCCTGGCCAAGCTCAACCCCGAGCAGGCCCCTGCCTATCTGCGTGCCAAGACCATCGTCGAGCGTGGCTACGGCCTCCAGCTACAGGATCTTGGGAAGAGCCTGGGGCAGCTGAGCCGGGAGAGCTGCCAGGAGGTGATCGACACCCTGGAGATGCATCACGCCATGGCGGTCTCCTGGGAAAACCTCGCCAGCGAGGAGCAGAGCGAATTCCCGCAGGCGCGTCTGCGCTTCATCGGTTACAGCCGCAGCCACGAGGGCGAGCTGTGTGACTACGTCTGCTTCCTGCTCGAGGTGGAGAAACGCTTCCCTGAGGTCGATTGCCCCTGTGAAGCGCTTTCCAGTGATGTGGCCATGCGTGGCAAGTATCAGCGCATGCTCGCCGCATGGAGTGAATGCCCGCGCCAGTACAAGCTTTCGGTGCAGGAGCTGAGAAAAATCCTCAATGCCTGATCGGGATCAGCAAAGGCGCCTGCAGGCGCCTTTATGCTAAACGGGTTGACTCATTCGTAGAGAAATGAGCTGTCGAGCTTGTCGAAGGCCGCCTTGAGCGTTTCGGCCAGCTCCTGATAGCGGGGAGAATCGACGGCCCGTCGCCGGCAACCCTGCTCGCTCATGCGGCCATTGATCTCACGATACCAGTGAGCCAAAGAGGGTGGCAGAGGGGTTACCGCACGCCGGCCGAGCCAGTAGTAACCCTGCAGCGGCATACTCAGCATGAAGATGAGAGAGGTGAGAACAGAGGGCCAATAAGAGGCATCCCCGAACTGGTACTGCAGCATCAGGCAGATCACGACCACGGGGGGCAGCACCCTGGCACCAAATTCGATGGCGTGAATGACCCGGTTTTCCGGGAAGAGGGGATTCAGCTCGGGACGACGGGGCCACACGGCCAGATAGCGTCGACCAAGCTGTAATTTACTTCCAAAAAGATCCATCACCTGGCTCCTCTATGTCGACCAAACCACCACTTAAATCGCAAAACCTCAACTTTTTTTGATGTAAGCCAACAATGATTGAGGATGACTTTGTTATTTTCCAACAAACAGGTTATCCTTTATGCGCCTTTTTTTGCGTGTCGGCCACGCCGTTCACGCTGTCATCGGAGCCTTGCTATCACTATACAAGGCGAAGGCCGAAAAATGCCAACTCTCCCGATGACCAACACCTGAACCGTCAGTCGCCCCGCGCCCGAGTCGGACGCCTGTATAACCATTCTGCGATAGGATTAATTCATGAGTAAGCTGGTTCTTGTTCTTAACTGTGGCAGCTCTTCCCTGAAATTCGCCGTCATCGACGCCAACACCGGTGATGACCTGCTCTCCGGCCTGGCCGAGTGCTTCAACCTGGCGGATGCCCGCATCAAGTGGAAGCTCAACGGTGAGAAGGGCAACGCCGAACTGGGAGCCGGTGCCGCTCACCAGGAAGCCCTGGACTTCATCGTTCACAAGATCCTGCCGCTCAACCCCGAGTTGGCCAAGAACCTGGTTGCCATCGGCCATCGTGTCGTGCACGGCGGCGAGCGCTTCACCTCGTCCGTGGTGATCTGTGACGACGTCATTGCCGGCATCGAAGCCGCCATCCCCTATGCGCCGCTGCACAACCCGGCTCACCTGATCGGCATCCGTGCCGCCATGAAGGTATTCCCCGAGCTGGCCGACAAGAACGTGGCCGTGTTCGACACCGCCTTCCACCAGACCATGCCGGAAGAGGCCTTCCTGTACGCCCTGCCGTACAAGCTCTACAAAGAGAACGGCATCCGTCGCTATGGCGCCCACGGCACCAGCCACTACTACATCAGCCTGGAAGCGGCCAAGCAGCTGAACAAGCCGGTTTCCGATCTGAACATCATCAACTGCCACCTGGGCAACGGCGGCTCCGTCTGTGCCATCAAGAATGGCCAGTCCGTCGACACCTCCATGGGTCTGACCCCGCTGGAAGGCCTGGTGATGGGTACCCGTTCCGGTGATATCGATCCGGCCATCATCTTCTTCCTGCACGACAAGCTGGGCATGAGCGTCGATCAGATCAATACCATGCTGACCAAGGAGTCCGGCCTGCTGGGTCTGACCGAAGTGACCTCCGACTGCCGTTTCGTTGAAGACAACTACGACAGCAAGGAAGAAGCCAAGCGCGCCATGGATGTCTACTGCTACCGTCTGGCCAAGTACATCGGTGCCTACGCCGCCGCCATGGACGGTCGTCTGGACGCCGTAGTCTTCACCGGTGGCATCGGCGAGAACTCCGCTCCGATCCGCGAGATCACCCTGGGCAAGCTGGGCCTGCTGGGCTTCGACGTCGACCACGACGCCAACCTGGCCGCCCGCTTCGGCAAGGGTGGCGAGATCACCAAGGCCGGCTCCACCAAGGCCATGGTCATCCCGACCAACGAGGAGTGGGTCATCGCCCACGATGCGCTGGAACTGGTCGGCGCCTAAGATTTAGCTGTAATGCAAGGCCGCCCAAGGGCGGCCTTTTCCTGATCCCAAAACAACCAAGGGGTATAAAGTGGCACGCACTATTATGCTTATCCCGGTCGGCACCGGTGTCGGCGTGACTTCCGTGAGCCTGGGTGTGGTTCGCGCGATGGAGCGTCACGGTGTCAACGTGAGCTTCTTCAAGCCGGTCGCCCAGCCGCGTCCGGGCGAAACCGGTCCGGAGCGCTCCAGCGCCGTGATCCGCGCCGCAGCCAACATCAATCCGCCCGAACCGTTCGCCCTCTCCTACGCCGAGAACATGATCACCACCAGCAACACCGACATCCTGCTGGAAGAGATCGTGGCCCGTTTCGAAGAGCACGTGAAGAGCAGCGCCGCCGAAGTGGTGGTGGTAGAAGGCCTGGTTCCGACCGACAAGCAGCCCTTTGCCAACAAGCTGAACTACGACGTGGCCAAGGCGCTGGATGCCGACATGGTGTTCGTCACCCATCCGGGTAACGACTCCAGCCAGAAGCTCAAAGAGCGTATCGAGCTGGCCTGCTCCAACTTCGGTGGCGTCGCCAACAAGCGCATCGTCGGCTGCATCATCAACAAGGTGGGCGCACCGGTTGACGAGCACGGTGTGACCCGCCCCGATCTGACCGAGATGTTCGAGGCTCACCACCAGGGTGCCGATCCGGCGCACAACCTGGAGGTGCTGCAGGTCTTTGGCAAGAGCCCCCTGCGCATCCTCGGCTGCATCCCCTGGAACACCCAGCTGATCGCCCCGCGTGCCAAGGATCTCGCCAAGCACCTGGCCGCCAAGATCATCAACAAGGGTGAGCTGGATACCCGCCGCCTGCAGACCGTCACCTTCTGTGCCCGCTCTATCCACAACATGGTCGAGCACTTCCGTCCGGGCAGCCTGCTGGTCACCTCCGGCGACCGCTCCGACGTGATCGTCTCTGCCTGCCTCTCCGCCATGAACGGCACCAAGCTGGGCGCCCTGCTGCTGACCGGTAACTACCATCCGGAGCCGCAGGTGATGGCCCTGTGCCAACAGGCCATGGCCACCGGCCTGCCGATCATGATGATCGGCACCAACACCTGGCAGACCGCCGTCAGCCTGCAGAACTTCAACGTCGATATTCCGGAAGATGACCGCGAGCGTATCGAGCTGGTGCAGGATTATGTGGCCGGCCACATCGACAAGCACTGGATCGAGTCCCTCTCTGCCAAGTCTACCCGCTCCCGCCGCCTCAGCCCGCCGGCATTCCGTTATCAGCTGACCGAGCTGGCCCGTCAGGCCAACAAGCGTGTCGTGCTGCCGGAAGGGGAAGAGCCGCGTACCATCAAGGCCGCCGCCATCTGTGCCGAGCGTGGCATCGCCCGCCCGGTGCTGCTGGGTAACCCGGAAGAGATCCGCCGTGTCGCCGATCAGCAGGGCGTGATCCTGACCGATCGCGTCGAGATCATCGATCCGGTCGAGGTACGCGAGCGCTACGTGGCCCGCCTGGTCGAGCTGCGCAAGAACAAGGGCATGACCGAAGTGGTCGCCCGCGAACAGCTGGAAGACAACGTGGTGCTGGGCACCATGATGCTGGAGCGCAATGAAGTTGACGGCCTGGTATCCGGCGCGGTACACACCACCGCCAACACCATCCGTCCGCCGATGCAGATCATCAAGACCGCCCCCGGCTCTTCCCTGATCTCCTCGATCTTCTTCATGCTGCTGCCGGATCAGGTACTGGTCTACGGTGACTGTGCCATCAACCCGGATCCGAGCGCCGAGCAACTGGCAGAAATCGCCATCCAGTCCGCCGAGTCTGCCGCCGCCTTCGGTATCGAGCCGCGAGTGGCCATGATCTCCTACTCCACCGGCACCTCCGGCGCCGGCGCCGATGTGGACAAGGTACGTGAAGCCACCCGTATCGCCCAGGAGAAGCGTCCGGACCTGGTCATCGACGGCCCGCTGCAGTACGACGCGGCCATCATGGAGAACGTCGCCAAGTCCAAGGCGCCGAACTCCCCGGTTGCCGGCAAGGCCACCGTCTTCGTGTTCCCGGATCTCAACACCGGCAACACCACCTACAAGGCGGTACAACGCTCTGCCGAGCTGGTCTCCATCGGCCCCATGCTGCAAGGCATGCGCAAGCCGGTCAACGACCTCTCCCGTGGTGCCCTGGTGGATGACATCGTCTACACCATCGCCCTGACCGGGATCCAGGCGGCCCAGCAAGACGCAGCCCAGGCCTGATCGCCCCAGTGACGGCATAAGCCCTGCTTCGGCAGGGCTTTTTTATATCCGTTTGATCTCAGGGATCAACATCGAGGATCCGGGATCGGATCCTCGATCCCTTGTGGTGAGAGGCATTGGGAAAGAGCAACCACTCACCCACCGCCAATCCCTTGCACAAGGAGGGCACATTTTGACGTAGCCAGAAATTTTTCATATAAATCATATAAATAAAAATAGAAGCACGGCTAATCTACAGAGTTTTCCACAGATTTTGTGGATAGTTTTCAGATCTTTTGAAAGAAAATAACGCTCTTGAGCGGCCCCACCCCTTCCCCGGGACCAAATCGATAGCCTCCAAACAAGCTCAAGTAATACAACGACTTGTTCCAATTTTTGGGAATGGCTAGAGTAATGGGCACAGAGGCAGAGGAGCTGATATGAAGATCCTGATCACCGGCGGCACCGGCTTCATTGGCCGTAAATTGGTCGCCCAACTCAAGCAGCTGCATGATCTGGTGATCCTGAGCCGGGATCGCCCCCGCGCCTGGCAACGGCTGGGGCACGATGTTGAGATCATCGATAACCTGGATCGCCTCGATAATCTGGATGGCTTCGATGCCGTGATCAACCTGGCCGGCGAGCCGATCGCCGAGGGACGCTGGAGCGAGGAGCGCAAACAGCTGCTGTGCGACAGCCGCTGGCTGCTGACCGAACAACTGGTCGATCTGATCCAACTCTCCGAGGCTCCTCCCCGAGTCTTGATCAATGCCTCTGCCGTGGGGTGGTATGGACGACAAGGTCCGGAGCCGGTCGACGAATCCTGCCAGCAACCTCACGACGAGTTTACCCATCGCCTCTGTCAACGCTGGGAGTCCCTCGCCTTGCAGGCGCGCAGCAAACAGACCCGGGTGTGTGTGCTGCGTATCGGTATCGTGCTCGGCAAGGAGGGGGGCGCGCTGGCCAAGATGCTGACCCCCTACAAGCTGGGATTGGGTGGCCCCCTGGGATCGGGAGAGCAGATGATGAGCTGGGTCCATCAGCAGGATCTGGTGCGCGCCATTTTGTTCCTGCTCGAGCATGAGGAGTGCCAGGGGATCTATAACGGCACAGCCCCCCAGCCGGTGAGCAACCGGACATTTAGCAAAGCCCTGGCCTCAGCCCTGCATCGTCCCCACCTACTGATGGTCCCCGCCCCCCTGCTGCGCCTGGCCATGGGCGAGGCGAGCGATCTGTTGTTGACCGGTCAGGCGGTGCTGCCGACCCGGCTGCAGGAGGCAGGCTTCCATTTTTCCCACCCGGAGCTGGCGCCGGCTCTCACCGATCTCTTTACCTGACGCCCCCTAGAGGGCGTGCCCCATGGCGCGTAGCCGCCCCCCCAGGGCTCCTCCCAACAGGTGGCGGCGCCACCCCTGTCCAATCAGTGTCACCAGCAAGGCCCCCAGCAGGGGTAGTCCGACCCAGAGCTGAGGGTGCCAGTTGAGCGACCCCGAGAACCACCACAGCTGCAGGAAGAGGACGCCCCCCTCGGCCACCAGGGCGGCACAAAGCCCCGCCACGGCACCGGTTATCATCAGCTCCCAGCTCAACATGCGCGATAAGAGAGTGCCCGGAGCCCCCAGGGTACGCATCACGATGAGCTCGCCGCGCCGCGCCGCCAGGGATGCCTGGGTCTGGGCCAGCAGCACCAGCAAGGCGGCCGCCGTGACTAACCCCAGCATCACTCCCAGCGCCCGGCTCACCTGGGCCGAAATAGCGACAAGCCGGTTGATGAGATCCTCGACATCGATGAGGCTGACGGTGGGAAAGGAGCGAACCAGATCCAGTTCGACCGTTTGCGCTCCAGCGGGTAGTCGATAGCTGCCCATCCAGGTGAGGCTGAAGGGCTCCAGCAGATCCGGCGAGAAGATCATGAAGAAGTTGGGGCGCAGGGAATCCCAGCGGATCGCTCGCAGGCTGGTGACGGTGGCCGTGAAGGGGCGTCCCTCTATGGTGAAGCCCAACTCGTCCCCAAGCCGGATGCCGAGCCTGGTCGCCACCTCCTCGTCGACCGACACCTGACCCGGGCCATTCAACCATTCCCCGGCCGTGATGCGGTTGCCAAACGGCAGGCGGTCGGTGGTGGTGAAGTTGAGCTCGCGCCCTATCCCCTCACGTCCCGGTTGACCCTCTTCGGCCACAGCCTCACCGGCGATGCGAGTCAGCCGGCCTCGCACCATGGGGTAGAAATCAGAGGTCTCGGCACCGGCCTCCTTGAGTTTGGCCAGCACAGGGATGCGCTCCTCCGGCATCAGGTTGACCAGGAACCGATTGGGGGCATCGGCCGGCAGGTGCCGGGCGATATCCCCCATCAGATCGCTGCGCACCGCCCAGAGTAGCCCCAGCAGCAGCAAGGCGAGGGAAAACCCGGCCAACTGAAACAGACCCCGCCCCCGCTCTCTGGCCATGCGGGCCAGCGCCAGGCGCAAGGGGCGCGGCCCACGCACCTTCCGCCCAAGCCGCAACAGGAGCCCCCCTAACAGGGCCAGCAGCCCCATCAACAGCCCCATGCAGGCGATGAGCCCCAGCGCCAGCAGCCCATCCCCCATCAAGCCCCACACCAATATAAACAGCCCGAGCAGCGCCACCGGAATGGCCCAGTGGCTGCTGATATCAGCCTCGACCTCTCTGCGCAGCACCCGTAGCGGAGGAATACGCAACAGCCTCAAAAAGGGGATGAGCGAGAGCATCAGCGTAATGAAGAGCGCCACCGCCATCGCCAGGACGAAGGGGCGCCACGAGGGCGGCGGCAGCTCGGCCGGCAACACCCCCTGCAGCGAGGCCAGGGCGACCCCCTGAACTACCAGCCCGAGCAGTAGCCCGATCCCCCCCCCCATCAGGGTCAGGCCGAGCAGCAGGCTGCCAAGCAGGCGCCACAGGGTGGCACGGGAGGCCCCCAGAGTCTTGAGCAGCGCCACCATACCGGTTTGGCGCTCGGCGAAGTGGCGCACGGCGATGGCCATGGCCAGGGCCCCAAGCAGTACACCGGTCAGAGCCGCCAACCGAAAGAAGCGCTCTGCGTTGGCCAGGGTCCTGCCGCTGCGGCTGTCGCCACTCTCCGGGGTTAGCCAGCGCATACCGGCCGCCATGGGGCGTGTGCGGTCCAGCCCGTCGAGCCGGGTCGCGTCGACCTTTAGCAGGTAGCGCCACTCCTGGCGACTGCCCGGCAGCAGGGCGCCGATACGCGCCAGATCGTCGCTGTGCACCAACGCCCGGGGAGCAAGCTGGAAGGGGCTGAAGCCCTGATCCGGCTCCTCCAACAGTGTCGCGCTCACGGTGAGGGCCGTATTCCCCACCTCAATGCGCTCCCCCGGTCGTGTCCCCAGCAGTTGCATCAGTCGGGGCGACAACCAGATGGCTCCCGGCTTCAGGGGAACGACAGGGTCACGCTTGAGCGAGCCATAAAAAGGAAACTCCGACGGGACGGCGCGCAGAGAGGCCAACTGGAATGCCTCCCCATGAAACAGCATGGTGTTGAAGCTCACCGTGGTCTGCACCCGGGCCCCCGCCTGCCGCCAGCCGTCGAGTCGTGATGCGGGGAGCGCAGCAGGGCTGACCAGCACCCTGTCCCCACCGATAAATTCACGACCCGAGGCCTTGAGGCCCGCATTGAGCCGATCGGCCATGAGCGCCACGCTCACGACACAGGTCACGCACAGGGCGAGCGCCAACACAAACCAGCGCAACTCACCCTGCCACCCCTCCCGCCACAACAGGCGCAGTGCAAGACGAGGAGTCATTAGGCCTCCCCGGCGATGAGCCGCCCGGCGGAAATCTCCAGACGGCGCCCACAACGCTGCGCCAACGCAGGATCATGGGTCACCATCAGCAGGGTGGTGCCGTGCTGTCGATTGAGCTCGAACAGCAGCTCGATGATCCGCTCTCCCGTCTTGCTGTCGAGATTCCCGGTCGGCTCGTCGGCCAGCAGTAACTCGGGCTGTCCGATAAAGGCGCGGGCGAGGGCAACCCTCTGCTGCTCTCCCCCCGAGAGGCGAGGTGGCAGATGGTGCAACCTTGACCCCAATCCTACCTGCTCGAGCAGGGCGCGGGCCCGGGGCTCGGCATCCCGCTCACCCCTTAGCTCGGCCGGCAGCATCACGTTTTCGAGAGCGGTCAGGGTCGGCAGCAGCAGGAAGGACTGAAAGACAAACCCCAGCTGCTCGGCACGCAGGCGGGCTCTCCCCTCCTCGTCGAGCGCCCCGAGGGATTGGCCTCTGATGAGGATCTCCCCCGCACTCGGCAGATCGAGCCCGGCCAGCAGCCCAAGCAGGGTCGACTTGCCCGAACCGGAGGCGCCGAGCAGGGCCACCGTCTCCCCCGCCTTGACTTGCAAGGAGATCCCCTCAAGGATGGTGAGGCGCTCCTGCCCGAGGGAGACCGTTTTTTCAACGTTGCGAGCTTCGATGATGGGAGTGAATGTCATGGGGCGTATCCTGATTGCCTTGTTCTGTTGTTGGGGATCCATCGTTCAGGCCCAGAGCCTGCTTATCCTGGGAGATAGTCTGAGTGCCGGCTATCAGATGCCTGTCGAGAAGAGCTGGCCAGCCCTGCTGCAGGTACGCTGGCAGAGTGAGGGCCAATCCTACCGGGTGATCAACGCCAGCATCAGTGGCGAGACAACCCAGGGCGCCATGGCGCGGCTGCCAAGCCTGCTCGAAGAGCATAAACCGGACTGGGTGTTGATCGAGCTGGGGGGCAACGACGGCCTAAGGGGATTTCCACCCCCCGTCACCGAGCGCAATCTGAAGGGGCTCATCGATGGCAGCCAACAGGCCGGCGCCAGGGTCATACTGACCCAGATCCGCCTTCCTCCCAACTATGGCGCCCGTTATACCCAACAGTTCGAGCGGCTCTATCCCACCCTTGCCCAAGAGTACAAGCTGCCCCTGCTCCCCTTCTTCCTCGATGAAATAGCATTGCGCCCTGAACTCATGATGAACGACGGCATCCACCCCAAGGCCGAAGCGCAGCCCAGGATCCGCGATCAGGTCGCCGATTTTCTCGCACCACTGCTGGTGCAATAAGACGAAGGGGGCCTGATGGCCCCCTGATGTCACATCAGCTGACGCAATCGTTCCTGGGCGACCTGAACCAGAAGATCAGGCTGGAACTTGGAGATGAAGCGATCGCAGCCCACCTTCTTGACCATGGCCTCGTTGAAGCTGCCGCTCAAGGAGGTATTGAGGGTGATGAAGAGATCGGACATGCGGGGATCGGCCCGCACCTCGGCGGTGAGGCGGTAGCCATCCATCTCGGGCATCTCGGCATCGGTGATCATCAACAGGATCTCGTCGGTCACCTTCTTGCCACCGTCACACCACCCCTTGAGCAGATCGAGCGCCTGTCGTCCATCCTGACACTCGATCACCTGCAGCCCCAGCTGACTGAGGGTATCGCGCACCTGAGCCCGTGCCGTGCTCGAGTCGTCGACGATAAGCACCTTGCGACCGTTCATCTCGGGCAGGATCTCCCGATCCAGCACCTCTTCGGAGATGGTGACGTCATAGGTAAGGATCTCGGCCAGCACCTTCTCCACATCGATGATCTCGACGATCTGCTCCTTGTCCCCCTCGTGGACCCGCGTGATGGCGGTGAGGTAGTTGGAGCGGCCTGCGGTACGTGGTGGCGGCAGTATGTCTTTCCAGGTCATGTTGACGATATGGGCCACCTGACCGACCAGAAAACCCTGCACGGTGCGGTTGTATTCTGTGATGATGAGGTTGGACTCCTTGTCGCTCTGCATGGGGCGCAGACCGATGGCACCACGCAGATTGATGACTGGAATCGAGGTGCCACGGATATTGGCGACCCCGCAGATATTGTGGTGAGAGCCCGGCATCTTGTTGAGAGGGGGAAGCTTGACCACTTCACGCACCTTGAAGACATTGATGGCAAACATCTGGTGAGAGCCCAGCCGAAACATAAGCAGCTCCAGTCGGTTTTCCCCAACCAGTTGAGTTCGCTGATCCACTGAATCCAATATGCTTGCCATACAATCACTTCCATCCGAGCTCATGACAGTCTCTAGTATAGAGTCCCAGACGCACGAAAGTCAGACGCTTTTTCCATCACCCCCCTTATCCATGGTGAAAAAAAGGCGGGGAGTCACTCCCCGCCTATCTATTTGATTTAACAATTAATAAGTGCAGACCTGCTTCCAACTGCCGTCACCGGCCTTGGGCTCGGTGCTGGTATACCAGTTGGCCTGCCAGACCGCCTTGTTGTGGTTCAGTCGATCACCTGTGTTGGCGTGGCTGGGTTTGCCATCCCAGCTCAACTGGGGCCAGTTGGGGTAGACATTGTAGCTGGCCGGATCGATGCTCTGGCTGCTACAGCTGGTACCACCCGGGTTTTCACCGCCACCGCCCCCCTGGATCACCGCCTCCGGCAGGGTCGGGAAGTCGCTCTTGAGGCCGATCGTCTGGCTGCCGTTCACGATGCGCATCCCGCTGGGAACACCGGCGGCAGGCAGGTAGTAAGTCATCGCAACCTCTACCGTGCTCCCCGGGGTCCACGCCTTCCAACTCGGCAGTGTCATGGCCACCTTGTGGAAGTCCTTCTCATTGACGATGCCGTCCGAGTTCTGGTTGCCACCGCTCTCGACCACTTTCAGCCCCATACCGCTCTGGTCGGTGATGGTATCCGAGGTGGAGGTGGGCACCAGGAACTCGATGCGGGCGCCGCCCGGTATGGTCTGGGTCGAGTGGTTGGTGAGCGTCAGGGTCGGGTTGATGGGGTAGTTGGAATCCCCCTCCTTGAAGCCCGCCAGGCTGACACCGATGTCGAGCTGGGCACTCGGTACCGGCAGATCGTTCTGACGAGTGTTGTAGGGAGCCGCCTGGGCAAACTTCTCATAGGCGAGGGTGGTCAGGGTATCCCCAATCACGTACTCCTTCTTGGCCGGGTCGAAGGCATAGTCACCGGCCATCTCCCAGAACATGACCCCACCCAGGCCCTGCTTGACGATGTAGTCGAGCTTGTGACCCATGGACTGCTCATCTTCGGTGGAGAGGAATACCTTCTTCTGCTCGTTCCACAGCCAGGGCACCTTGGCCTTGTCGTCGAAGTAGCGAACATACTGGCCCTGGATCAGATCCTGGGGATCGTTCGGGTCAAGCCCCCATGCCTGCCCATAACTGGGCATACCGGTAATGCCGAGACTGGCCGCGTTCTCCAGGTTCTTGGCGTGCCACATAGGCACGGCACCCGCCCCTATCTCCTGACCGTTCTTGTCGAGATCGTGCCAAATGTTGTCGATACCCACGGCACCGTTACCACAGGGGATGTTGCCGCCACCGGTACCGGGTTGGCACTGGTTCTGGCTCGGCAGGGCCGCCTTGCCACCCAGGCCATGGGTACCACCTGTCACGCCCTGCCAACCACGGGTGTAGTAAGGCACGCCGACGTTGATCTTGCCGGCAGCCAAAGCGCCACGGAAATAGTGGGCTGCCCAGGCAGCGTTGAGATAACCGATGCCCCCAAACTCTTTCTGGGTGTAGACCCCCCAGTGAGCCAATTCGGAGTCCTGCTTGTTATCAAACAGGGCGGCATTGTGGTCGACGAAGTGGTTCCAGGCACCGTGGAAGTCATAGGTCATCAGGTTGACGTAATCCAGATACTGAGTGACCTGGAAGTTCTCCATCCCTCGCAGCAGATAGGCCGACGCCGGTGAGGCGATGGTGAGCATATACTTGCGCCCGTCCTCGGTGCCTGCTGCGTCCAGCTTCTCGCGCAGGGTCTGCATCAGCACCTTGTAATTACCGAACAACTTGGCGCGGCACTGGTTGGAGAGGGGGAAGTCATTCGGGTTGCCAGCATCCTTCATGGAAGTGGGGTACTCATAGTCGATGTCGACCCCGTCAAACCCATACTGGCGAATGAAGTTCACCGCCGAGTCGGAAAAAGCAGTGATCCCCGCCGTATTGACGGTGCAGTCCCCCTTGGTGGTAGCCGTGTAGAAACCACGAGTATCGGCCCAGCCGCCGACCGAGATGAGGGTCTTCACGTCCGGATACTGTTTCTTGTATTTGGAGAGCAGGTTGAAGTGGCCTTGATAGGCGAATTCGGGATCCATCTCGGCGCCCGGTACTCCCTCCCAGGTCATCTTGGTGGCCGAGTCATCGACCTTGATAAGGTGGCTCTGCTCATCGACCGATGCGAATGCGTAGTTGATATGGGTGATCTTGCTCCAGGGAATGTCGCTCACCAGATATGAAGGAAGGCCGTTCTTGCCGGTGCGCCAGGAGGTGAAGTAGCCGATCACCCGACGGGCGTGATCGTCCCCCATGCATTCGTAACCATCCGGGCGATAGACCTGACGAATGTCGCAAGATAAGTTGCCACCGCTCGGGGGGGGCGCCGCCTCCTCAACACTGACGGCCACAGCAGCAGACTCGCCGGTCAGACTGGTCTGGTCGGTCGCGACCAGCTTGAGAGATGCACTGCCCTTGGCATCCGGAGTCCAGTTCACCTGCCAGGGGGCGGCATTGTCCTCGCCCACCTTCTTGCCGTCCGCAAACAGCTCGACCCTGGCCACATCGTTATTGGCATCGGTCACGTTGCCGGTCACCGCGACGCTGCGCCCCAGAGTCACCCTGGCGCCGGCGGCAGGGCTGGCAATGGCCACCCTGGGTGCTTCGGGAGCGACCACAGCGGCCACATTGAAGCTGCTGTCGCTCTCGGCCAGCACCTTGCCATCCTTGTCCAGGGCTCGCGCCTTGAGGGCATGACTACCACTCCCTACCGCCTTCCAGACCGCCCCCCACGGGGTGGCCGCGGCGCTAGCCACCAGGGTGCCATCGATCAGATAGTCAACCTTGGCCACGTCTGTGCTGGTTCCGCTCAGGGTGACGGCAAGAGCAACATCGGTGCCCTCGTTAACGGAACTTCCCGCTGCCGGTGAGCTGACGCTCAGCTCGAGGGCGGGAGGCAGACCCCCATCGCTAAAGAGCACCCAGGCATCGCTCCAGTTGACGCCGACACCCGGTTCATAGTGATAGGGCGAGGCACCACACCAACCCGAGTAGGGAAACTCCTTGCACTGGTAGAGGGCTCCGACATTGCTGACGACATCACCGGCGCCATAGCTCTTGCCGGCCTCATAGGGGGGATAGGCTGCCTGCGCCCAGGCGGGCAGAAATGCCACGGCGACCAACGCCGCCAGGCGGGTAGGGACAAAGTGGTTTTGCATTTTTTCTTCCTTGTTGCTTGGCATGGTTATCCAAGGCAAGGACAGACGCGGCAGGTCCACGCAGAGGCAGACAACTGGCATTGGACAGTGCCACTGCACCCGATGAGATCCTGGGAGGCCCCGCTACCCTGGGTCAGATGACCGGTAGGCCGGAAGCTTTGCGTCCCGATCTTTCGATCGGTTTGCCCTTAACCTGGGTTCCGTCAGGAACGAGTCGAGTATAGAAATTGCCCACCTCGCCGACAATCTTTATTCGCGACAAGAAACAACTTATCACTGCCGAGTTCATTCGAACCCCAATGCGTTTCACATTAAAAATCAGAGTGTTGGCTTCATCATAAAACAGATATACGGCCATAAACCCGATCGCAAAAGTGTGCAGCCCATCACTGGTCAGAGCTGGTAGTCATGTGACAATTCGCGCCCCCGCTCCGGCGGGGCTACGGAACTGCATAGAAAAAAATTAAAGGAAATCATCATGCAAGCAACTCGAACCCTGCTCTCACTGGCGGTGGGGCTGGCCCTGGCCGCCCCTGGCGTTCAGGCCGCCTATGTCTGCCCAAGCGATGCACAGCTGACCACCATCCCCACCCTGCAAGGCAGCGATAACAGCAGCCCCCAGGCGACCACGCCCACTGCCAACGGCGCCATCAGTCCCGGCACCTTCCACGTCAAGGGCATCGTCACCACGCTGGGCCAGAGCCTGACCAAGGGCTTCTACCTGACCGATCCTGTGGGTGATGGCAACCCGGCCACCTCGGATGGCATCTTCGTCTACCTCAGCGACAAGAGCTTTGCCAGCAAGTATCCCTACATCAAACCGGGTGCCGAGCTCTGCCTGGAGGCCCAGGTTGAGGAGTACTACGGTGGCACCCAGCTCAAGCTCAAGTTTGACGGCACCACTCCCCGTATTCAGGAGCTGGCCCAAGGCAAGAGTGTGCCGACCCCGGTTCTGCAGATAAATGAAGGGGAGAGCCTGACCCAAGCCCTCAATCGCCATGAGGGAATGCGGGTTCGCCTCGACAGCAGCAGCGATCTGCACCTGACCCGCAACTTCAGCTTCGACTACAAGGTCTATCGCAACAACGTAGAGCTCTCCCACAAGGCACCGCTCATCAAGCCCACCCAGTTGCACGTGGCCAGCGGCGCCGATGCCGTGACCCTGGCTGCCAAGAATGGTGCCAACCGTCTGGTGATCGAATCCGATTACAAGGCGCCGAATGGGGTACTTCCCTGGTTCCCGGCTCTGGATGCGGATCAGGGCTATCTGCGTATCGGCGATCAGCTCGATGGTCTGGAAGGGGTCGTTGTCTACAACAAGAACGCCTTCCGCCTGGTCGTACCGAACGATGTCACCCTGACCGCAGGTAACCTGCTGCGTAGCCAGGGAGAGGACCGCCAGAGCGCACCGGCCCGCACTCCCGGCAGCGACCTGCGAGTCGGCAGCTTTAACGTGCTCAACTACTTCACCAGCCACTCCAGCATTGGCGGCGATCTCAACGTCCTGTGCAAGGATCAAGCGGATGCCGACAATGCCAAGGGTTGCAACCGCGGAGCCAAGACCCAGGCCGAGTTCGAGAAGCAGCGCACCAAGATAGCCAATGCCATCACAGAGATGGACGCAGACCTGCTCGGTCTGATGGAGATGGAAAACAACGGCTTTGGTGACAACTCAGCCATCCATAATCTGGTCAGTCGCCTCAATGAACAGCAGAAGGATGCGAGCAAGCACTATGCCTATGTTCGCCTGCCTGCCGCCCTGCTGACCGGTGAGAAATTCTTCGGTGGCGATGCCATCATGGTGGCCATGCTCTATCGTCCGGCCAAGCTGACCCCGGCGGGGGATGCCGCCGTCATCAAGATGCCGGAGCAGCGTTACACCGTCGGTGGCGTCGCCAAGAGCGCCGGCCAGCGCGACTCCCTGGTACAGAGCTTCACGGTTGCGGGCAGCAAGGATCCCCTGACTCTGGTGGTCAACCACCTCAAGTCCAAGGGCTCGGGTTGCTATGAGAATGGTGATGGCAAGACAGAGCCTGCCGATCTGCAGGGCAAGTGCACCGAGTTCCGCGTCACCGCCGCCAAGGTACTGGGCGAAGCGGTCAGCAAGCTGCCTGGCCAGGTACTGCTGGTGGGGGACTTCAACTCCTACGCCAAAGAGGATCCGATCCGCGTCCTGACCGACTACCAGCCGGCCAGCAGCGAGCGCAAGATAGTCTCGGCTTCTCACACCTTTATTGGCGAGCAACCCTACGAGCAGTTGGGACGCGAGATCACCAAGAGCTATGGTCTCGTCGATCTCAACGTCAAGTTCAACAAGGAGAAGGCCATCTCCTACAGCTATGATGGCGAGCTGGGTACCCTGGACTATGCGCTGGGCAATCCGGCACTGGTGAGCAAGGTAGCCGGCGTGGCCGACTGGCATATCAACTCGTTCGAAAGCAACCTGTTCGAGTACGGAACTCAGTACACGGGCTCGTTGGCAAAATCGGACAACCCTTTCAGCGCTTCTGACCACGACCCCATCATCGTCGACCTGAAGCTGGAAGAGGCCAAACAGCCCCAGAGCAGTGGTGGTGGCAGCATCGGCTTTGGCCTGCTGGCCCTGTTGCCACTGGCCTTCTGGCGCCGCCGCTAAGGCACCAACACACAAGACCCGCCTGATGGCGGGTCTTTTTTGGGGCTGAACCGAGATAAAGAAAAAGGCCACCGCAATGCGGTGGCCTTCGATATGGTGGAGCTACGCGGGATCGAACCGCGGACCTCTTGCATGCCATGCAAGCGCTCTCCCAGCTGAGCTATAACCCCAAACTCTTTACTTTTTAGACAACCGAATCGGGTGTTCGACTGTCTTCGACGCATTGCGTCTGAATAATGGTGGAGCTACGCGGGATCGAACCGCGGACCTCTTGCATGCCATGCAAGCGCTCTCCCAGCTGAGCTATAACCCCAAAACACTTACTTTTCAGACAACCGAATCGGGTGTTCGACTGTCTTCGACGCATTGCGTCTGAATAATGGTGGAGCTACGCGGGATCGAACCGCGGACCTCTTGCATGCCA
>NZ_JBFODE010000058.1:0-44925 GCF_040908155.1 Aeromonas sp. R6-2
GCAAGCCTGAAAGGGTACACGGCGAGTCAGCTCAGTTTTCACATGGCATCGGTCTATCTCGTCCATGAGTTGAGCTGTATGCCGTTCATGTCACCGGGGAATATCCCTAAGCGGGTGGCGGAGTTGGAGAAACAAGCGGGGCAGTTTGTGTTACCCGATAGGATGGAGCGAAGTTACCCCCGCTGCGTGAAGCCAAGACCGCAGAAGTACAGCGTAAAAAAATCCAATAAAAACAATGCCAGTCAGTCTTAACTGACTGGCATTAGCCTGGCAGGGTGTTTTTTTATCGGCTCATATGAGAAACAGACGCAAAGAGGGAAGCCAATGCTTCCCTCTTTTTCACTGCTCGGGCTGGTTGAGATCGAGCTCGGAGGCAGGCGCCTTGTTTTGGGCCTCCTGCGCCGCCTGCTGGGCCGCAAGGGCACGCTTGAGGGCTTTGCGCTTTTGCAACAGGATAAAACCGATCCCGCCCCCGAGCCCCATCAAGACGGCCAGACCGCCCAGCAGCCAGATCAGCCAACCGCTGCTCTCCTCGACCGGAGGCGCCTTGGGCTTGACCGCCGCGCTGATGACCGACTCGGGAGGGGGCGGCGGTGGATAGATGTTGAAACTCTTGGTTGGCAGGGTCAGTCGGAACTCACGCCCGGACAGGGTAGTACCAAACAGGCTCCCCTCGATATGATAGAGCCCGGGAGCGGCCGGTTTCGGGAGCATAACCTCCAAATTCTGGCTGCTGGCCGTACCGTTGAAGGGCAGAGGGTGGCCGGCCGGGTCAATCACTCGTCCGGCAACGGCAATGCTGGTCGGCTCCACTTCATCCTTGTCGATGAGGAAGGTCAACCTGGGCCCCTTGGTTTCGCTCGGCAGTTGCATCTCATAACGAAACGGCATGGGATAGATGAGGATCTCCTGATGGCGAGCCCGGGCAAACACCTCGTTGCCCGTGCTGATCACGGTACGATACTTGCCCGCCGGAGCATCGAACAGCACCTCGGCCGTCATCACCCCATCATGGGGACGCTCATCGAGCCCCTTGCCATCGTCCAGGTAGCTACCTATGACCAGATCCTGTACCGGCTCCCCCTTCATCTCGGCGGTCTGGAAGCTCTGCAGCCGTACCGTCATGCCGAGGGAGGAGAGGTAGTCCTTGTCACGGGTCTGCGCTCCATCGATAAGCAGTCGCCCGGTCACCTTGACGCTCTCCCCCTGATAGAGGCGAAGGGGCAAGGGCTCGGTCTGCAGCTGGATGTTGGTCAGCAGGCGGATCCGGTTTTCAGGATCGAGTTCGGCAATGGCCTGCCAGGGGCCCGGCATCGGATCGCGTACCGTGATGAGATCGGCCTCGGGGGTGACCAGCCAGCCGATCTGTTCCTTGGGATGACGGTTGCTGTAGAGCTTGCTGCCATCGGGTTGTACCAGCACCACCGGAGCCGACCCCTCCCGCTTTTTCAGGATAAAGGTCACCTCGCGTACCCCGTGGTCGATACGAAAGCGGTTCTCAAGGAGCGGCACATCGCTCGCACCATATACGGTTGCCGCACTGAGCTGACCACACAGGAGCAGCAGCGCAGCGCTCCAGCCTCTCACTGCCGCCACTGACAGCTCCCCCCCTTCTTTTGCACCAGATCCAGCCTCGCCTCATGGGTCGCCAGAACGTCTCCTTCGGCGCGGATCACCCGCAGAGGGGCCCGGTCTGCGGCGAGTCGGCGGATCCCGGTGTCCTGAGCCGCGCTGTCACTCTCGGCCGACTCGGTGGCCAGATTGAGCTTGGTCTGGCCGCCGGTCATCATCAGATAGACGTCGGCGAGGATCTCCGCATCGAGCAAGGCCCCGTGCAGAGTACGGTGGGAGTTGTCGATGCCGTAACGATCGCACAACACATCCAGGTTGTTACGCTTGCCGGGGAAGAGCTCCCGCGCCATCACCAGGGTATCGGTGACGGTGCAGATATCCGTGGTCTTGAGACCCAACCCCAACTTATCGAACTCGTAATCCATGAAGCCCACGTCGAAGGGGGCATTGTGGGCGATGAGTTCGGCGCCGCGGATATACTCGATAAAATCGTCAGCAATCTGATCGAAGCGAGGCTTGTCGCGCAGGAAGTCATCGGTGATCCCGTGCACCTGGATCGCTTCGGGATCGACCAGGCGATCGGGCTTGATATAGACGTGGAAGTGATTACCGGTGAGCTTGCGGTTGATCACCTCGACGCAGCCGATCTCGATGATACGGTGTCCAAGGTAGTGGGGGCCGCCCCCCATGTTCATACCGGTGGTTTCGGTATCGAGGATTATCTGGCGCTGGGCCTGGGGTATGTTCATCATGGGATCTGTGTCAAACTCGGGTTTTCTCCAAGTTTACCCCAACGCGCATGCTAAAACAGATTGATTTATATACGGATGGTTCCTGCCTCGGCAATCCGGGACCGGGTGGGTACGGCGCCGTCCTCATCTATGGCAAACATCGCAAGGAGCTGTCGGCCGGTTATCGCCTCACTACCAATAACCGCATGGAGCTGATGGCAGCCATCGCTGGGCTGCGCACCCTGAGTGAATCCTGTCAGGTTCGCCTGACCACCGACAGCCAATACGTGAAGCAGGGGATCACCCAGTGGATCACCGGCTGGAAACGCAAGGGATGGCTCACCGCCAACCGGGAACCGGTCAAGAATGTCGATCTGTGGCAGCAGCTGGATGCCGAGGTGGCTCGCCATCAGGTGGAGTGGCTCTGGGTTAAGGGGCACTCGGGACACCCGGAAAACGAACGTTGCGACGAGCTGGCCAGAGAGGCCGCCTCGGGCCCCTCACTGGCCGATGATACCGGCTACCGCCCCTGACCTTCTGCAACCCTGGCCATCCCCGGGGTGGTCAGGGTTCGGGGCAAATTCCAGCGTTTTTGCACCGGCTGGAGGGGAATGCGCCGCTTGCGGGCGGCGATGACATAGACGGAGGAGAAGGCGCGGCAATAGTCATGCCCCAGGCTCTCCCGCCACCAGCCGACCGAGCTCTTTCGCCCCATCCAGGAGTAACCGAAACGCTCCTCGAACATCACCTCGAACCCCAGCAGTTGCAGCCAGTCGGTCACCCGTCCCGGTGTAAACATACGCGCCGACCAGGGAAGCTGACGGCGAAACCAGGGGAGCATCTTCCCCACCCCCAACAGGCTCATCGGGTTGTAGCCGCTGAGGATGATCCAGCCATCCGGTGTTAACACCCGTTCAACCTCCCGCAGCACCTCATGGGGGTCCTGGCTAAAGTCGAGGGTATGTGCGAGCAGGCAGACATCGACGCTGCCACAGCGCACCGGCAGTTGCGTCGGCTCTCCCTGCATGGCGAGATCCCGCCCCAGCGGAGCGACTGCGGCCTGATGGCGAATCGTGGAGCAGCGACAGGAGAGCTCAGCACTGAGCGCACCAATCTTGAGAAGGTGGTAACCAAACAGATGGGGACACCAGAGATCGAGACGAGACTGCACCTCGCTGGCAATCCAGTCCCCCAGCGGCAATTCACACCAGCTGGATGGACTCACGATTTGTCGTTCGCTACGGGCCACCTGCATAATAGGGCTCGTTCCGGGTAGGGGAGACACTCCCTTTATATAAGATAGCCAGACCAAAGAGAAGCCATTGCATGTATCAAGTCATCACGGTTCCGGCCTTTTCAGATAACTATATCTGGTTGATTTGCAAAGATAATCATTGTCTTGTTGTCGATCCTGGCTGCGCCGGTCCCGTGCTCGAGCGGATCGCCGTGCTGGGACTGACCCTGGATGCCATCCTCATCACCCATCATCATCAGGATCACTGCGGTGGCGTCACCGAATTGCTTGAGCAGGCCCCCAACGCCAGACTCTATCTACCTCGCCATGAGACGACCCCGGGGCTCGACGGCATACGGGTAGACGAAGGGGATGAGATCCACTGGCACGGTTTGACGCTGCAGGTGATGCATCTGCCGGGACATACCCATGGCCATGTGGCCTACTACGGCGGTGGCATGCTGTTTTGCGGTGACACCCTCTTTAGCGCCGGATGTGGTCGCCTGTTTGAGGGGAGCCCAGAACAGCTCCATCACTCACTGCAACGTATCGGTGAGCTGCCCGGGCAGACTCGGCTCTATCCAGCCCATGAGTACACCCTGTCCAACCTGAGATTTGCCATCACGGTTGAGCCCGATAATCCGGCGATCGCCGCCGCCCTGCGGGAAGTCAGCAAGCTGCGCCAGCAGGGGGTACCCTCCCTGCCGACGACCCTGCAACGGGAGAAGGAGATCAACGTGTTTCTGCGATGCGAACACGACAGTGTAAAATTTTCTGCGGAAAAACACGTTTATTCACCGTTGGATACACCACAACTTGTCTTCAAAACCCTGCGACAATGGAAGGATGTTTTTTGAGCAAACCTTGATCCGGGGGGGATAGCCGCTTAGTATGTCGGCTGTTTTACCGATTGGATGACCTGAGAGTGATGAAGGTTCGAACGGCCTTGTTGGCAGCCTTGTTTCTAAGTGGCTGCCAAAACCTGAGTAATCAGGATGACCGGGCGCTAACGGCTATCGAGCCGATCAAGTCCCCCCAAGTCAGCAAGAAGACCCACAAACGCTATGCCTCCGGTGTGTGGCTCAACGACGATCAGCTCGAGTCTGTCGCAGGCAGTGACGATCTGTGGGTTCGTATCAGCGAAGATATGCAGCTGGAGGTACCGGATAACGACCGGGTCCGACGACAACGGACCTCCATTCTGCGCAATGAACGTCACATGGCGACCATTGCCAGTCGTGCTGAACCCTACCTCTACCTGATGGTGGAGGAGATCGAACGGCGCGGGCTGCCAATGGAGCTGGTCGTGATACCCATGATCGAGAGCACCTTTGATCCGACAGCACGCTCCCGCAGTAATGCGGTGGGGCTGTGGCAATTTGTCCCCCAGACCGGCCGTAACTTCGGTCTGGCTCACGATCGCTGGTATGACGGGCGCAAAGACGTGGTCGCCTCGACCCGTGCCGCCCTCGACTATCTGGAGTACCTCAACCGCTTCTTCGACGGGGACTGGCTCAACACCATGGCCGCCTACAACGCCGGGGAAGGACGGGTACGTAACGCCATCGTGCGTAACCAGAAGCGTGGGCAGTCAACCGATTACTGGTCTCTGGATCTGCCCCGGGAGACCGAGCAGTACGTGCCCAAGATCCTGGCCATGGCTGATGTCATCAGTAACTCGGAGCGCTACGGTCTCTCCCTGCCCAATCTGGCCAACGAGCCAAAACTGCGAGCCATCGATGTGGGCGGGCAAATCGATATCGCCACCGCCGCCAATCTGGTGGGCATGCGCCAGAGCCAGCTCAAGGAGCTCAATCCTGCACTGGTACGTGGCGTCACCTCGCCCCGAGGTCCCCATAGGATCATGGTACCGGTTGAATACGCCGATTCCCTCGAGCTGGCCCTGGCGGACCTGCCCCGAAACGAGCGTGTCAAAGGTCGCAGCTATCAGGTTGAGCGGGGAGATACCCTCTCCCTCATCGCCAGTCGCCATGGGGTCAGCGTCAGTGAGTTGAAGATGACCAACAATTTGCGCGGTAACAGCCTGCGTGCCGGCCAGACCCTGCACTTGCCGGCTGGGGCCGTCGATAGTGGTCGAACCCTGGCCAGTCGTGAGCCCGTCAGCAAGCGCGCTTCGGCGGTGACCCGATACACGGTCAAGGCCGGAGATACCCTGTGGGAGATCAGCCGCAAGCATGGCGTTCCCCAGAAGTCGCTGATGCAGTGGAATGGTCTGTCGGCCCGCTCCACCCTCAAACCGGGAGCCAAGCTTGTCATCAAGGGAAAATCCGGCAACGGCTCGGTGAGCTATCAGGTTCGCCGTGGGGACTCCCTCTCCTCCATTGCTGCCAAGTTTCAGGTTGCCGTGGTGGATGTGATGCGCTGGAACCAACTCAACAAGCGCAGCTACCTGCAACCCGGCCAGACACTGACCCTGTTTGTCGGTGATAACGGTTAAGGCAATCAATACTGAAAAGAGACCCGCCAGTTGGCGGGTCTCTTTTTTTATTCCTGCGGAGTCAGGCTCTGGGCCTTAAATCGCGCCACGATGGGATTGTGATCCGACGCCTCTGTGCCGGGGGCGCTCACCTCCACCAGATCGAGATCACGATAGTAGAGGTGATCGAGCGGGCGACCAAAGGCGGTGCTACGGGTGTCGGGAACCGGTCTGGCCTCTTTCAGGCTGAGCTCCCCGGCCAAGCCATCGAGCCAACGCTGACGCTTGTCGCTCCAGGTATTGAAGTCCCCCGCCAGAATGACGGGCCCCTGATGACGTCGGATCAATGCCGTCAGCTCGTTGAGCTGCTCCCGGTAACCGGCCATCCCCAGCTCGAAGTTGACCGCATGGAGGTTAACCACCAGCACCCCGTCCGGATCACCATCCAGAGGATAGAGGCTAACCAGTCCGGACTTGGGGATCCTGAAAAAGGGCTCGGGAGAACGAACGCCACAGACGAAAGCCTGGGGGGTTTTGGCCGCCGTCATCACCCCCAGAGAGCTCTGTCCCTGGGTGAAGGCCTGCACCTGCTGCCACTCGAAACCACCGTCTCGTAGCCAGCCGAGCAACTCGGGTGTCGTCTTGCTCTCCTGAAGCAGCACCAGATCCTGCTCCAGGGCGAAACGATCCATGCCGGCGAGCCACTCCTTGCGCTGGCTCTTGTAAAGATTCCAGACCGTCACCCCGAATTCACGGGGAAGCGGGCGATTGGCCAGGGCTACCAGTGGCGGAGCATCACAGCCAGTGCCGGGGACGACCCCTTCGGCCGTCACAAAATAGCCCTGCTGCGGTACCTCAAAGCAACCGACCAGGCCGATAGCCAACAGGGAGGAGCCCAGAATGCGATAACTTTTTTTCATTGAAGAACAACCACCTGTGTCAGCAATGCTACCCCTTAACCCAACTGAAAGGAAAAACAGCTAGGCTCATACTTCGTCTGATGCAACGCAGATCCACCTTGCCGGAGAGCGCCCATGACTCGACATAACCAGTATCGGATCACCTTCTTTGACCGCCATGGGATGAGCAATCAGATCGAGCTGAGCACCCCTTATCTCATCATGCGGGACTCCCAGTGCGATCTCTGTCTGTTCGATCTCGATCACTGTATCGGATCGGAGGAGACGATCGAGCACATGATACGGCAAAAGACCGGGGTTGATGAGGATATCTCCATCATCAGCGCCAGCCCTCTCTAGTCGTGACGCGGTACCGGGCGCGGCCGACCCTGATCGTCGATGGCCACATAGTTGAAGATCCCCTCGGTCACGCAGTAACGCTGCGCTTCATTCTCCCGCAGCACGGGTTTGACCCACACCTCTAGCTTGATGCGCATCGAGCTGCGGCCGATCCGCTCACAGCGACCATAACAGCAGACCACATCCCCCACCTTGATGGGATTGTGAAAGGTCATCCCCTCCACCGAAACGGTACAGATCCGTCCTTTCGCCAACTCCTTGGCCAGAATGCCGCCGCCTATGTCCATCTGGGACATGATCCAGCCGCCGAAGATATCGCCGTTGGGGTTGGTATCGGCCGGCATGGCCAGGGTTCTGAGTAGGAGTTCTCCGTCGGGCTGACGTACTGTATCGACCATGCTTACTGCTCTCATAGAATGGATGGGGGGCATGATAGTGATCCCCCCCGCCCTTGGCAAACCGCAATCTACCCCTGCTTGAGCCAGATCATGGGGTCTGGCCAACGATACTCGAACCCCAGCTCCTGACACAGGCGCACACCACTCAGTGGCAGATACTCCCCCTCCGGTGGCTCGAAGCGGGGTGGTGCCAAAGCAAGCGCCCGTGCGGCCTGCCCGTAAAATACCTCGCGGGTGGGGTGTCCGGGGGCGCTCACGACATACTCTTCTATCCCGCTCGACAACTCGAGCAGCAGCAAGATGGCGTTGACCACATCTTCCTGGTGGACCAGGTTGACGGCTCGCCCACCCCCACTCGACGCTCGCCCTGCCAGGAAACGGCCAGGATGACGCCCGGGACCATAGAGACCGGATGGACGCAGCACGGTGACCGAATCAATGCCACACTGGCGGGCCGCCTGCTCGGCCAGCAGCAGGCGCCGGGCACGCTCCCCCTGCCCGGCCGGAGTCTCCCCCTCTTGCTGCCCCTCGGCATAGACAGAGGTGGCACTGACCAAGAGCAGATGATGGCAGCCCGATGCGCGCGCGCGCGAGGCGATGTCGGCGATCGCCGCAGGGTAATCGGCCACCTTGCCGGGGGGGATCGCCACCACCACCTTCTCGCACTCGGGCAGTGGCCACTCATCACCGACCACAAAGGGATAGGCTTGCAAGCCGGCCTTGCCAAGCTCTATCGCCTTCTCTTGGGAAGTACAGGTGACCGCGACAGCCTCCCCCCGCGACCGCAACGCCCTGGCGAGGGGAAGCCCCAGCCAGCCGGCACCAATCACCGCATACCTCATCGTACCTCCGGACAAAAAAAAACGGCCATCCATGATGACCGTCGAAAGTAACGAAGGAAATAGCTGGATTGTCCAGATACTTCCCACAGCGGGAAAATCGGGAGCCAGGCTCCTAATTCGTGAGGCCTATGCTAGAGGTTAGCGGCTCAAAAAGCTTTGAAGCCGATCACGTTTGAAAAGGATTTCTGAAAGCGATTTCAAAAAAGTAAAAAAGAAGGGGCCCTGTCAGGCCCCTTCTCCCATCACGCGACCGACTCGCGCACGATGAGCTCGGGCTCAAACTTGCGTGGTAACGCGGGCATGGGGTCGCCTTCGAGCAGTGCCAACGCCAGCTCGGCGGCTCGCTCTCCCATGGCCTCGATGGGATATTTGACCGTCGTCAGCTTGGGGTAGGTGTAGCGGGCATAGGGGATGTCGTCGAAACCAACGACCGAGACCTGTTCCGGGATCCTGAATCCCCGCTCCAGCAGGCAGGAGATAGCCCCGGCCACCATGCCATCGTTGAATCCGAGTACGGCCGTAAAGTCCACTCCACGCTCCAGCAGCTCAGCCATGGCCACATAGCCACCCTGCTCATCGGCGAAGGCCTTGCCGATGAGCGACTCATCCACTGCAATCCCGGCCTTGGCCAGGGTCACGCGATACCCCTCCATCCGCTGACGCCCATCCACGAAGGTGTCATCATCAGAGGTGACGAAGGCGATACGGCTATGCCCCCTGTCGATGAGCAACTGACATGCCGTCTCGATCCCCGCCTGGTTATCGAACCAGACACAGCGATCCTCGGCCCCCGGTATGAGGCGATTGATAAAGATAACCGGGGTGTCCCCTTGCGCCAGCTCGGCCAGCTCCTCGTCCGGCAATGCCTTGCTGTGCAGGATCAAGGCGTCACACTGGCGCTGCAGCAGGGCCTGGATGGCATGGCGCTCACGCAGCTCCTCATGGTTGCCTGACATGACGATGGTGAACTTGTTGGCCTCGTCGACGATACGCTCTACCCCGCGCATCATCTGTGCGAAGAAGGGACCACCGCAGAGGTCACCCACCAGCAGGCCAATACAGTTTGAACGCTTGCTCACCAGCGCCTGGGCAAAGCTGTTGGGACGGAAATTGAGCTCCTTCATGGCAGCCATGACGGCTTCACGTTTTTCGGGCGCAACCTGGGCCGTATTGTTAATCACACGGGAGACCGTGGAAATAGACACATTGGCCAATCGGGAAACGTCTTTGATCGTTGCCACTCGCACATCCTTTGTTGGGGGATCTGTCACTGTTTCCGGCATTATACCCGCGCCGGTTGCGGTAAACCTTGGTGCTGATCAGCACCAAGGTTACTTATCGTAATAAACTCTTGCGTAGCCTTGGATATTAACCCCTTTGCCCGCCCCTTCCTATCTCTCCCTTCTGGCCGGGAAAAAGGGGGTCAATAGCGGCCGTGCAGCTCCGCATCGCTGAGCAGCTTCAGTGGCTGACGGCGCTTGTGCTCATAGATGAGGTTAAATGAGAGGATATTCTGCACATAGTTGCGAGTCTCCTTGAAGGGGATCCCCTCAACCCACACGTCCACCGGCTTGCCATCACTCTGGGCCCGCCAGCGAGCTACCCGTCCCGGCCCCGCATTGTACGCCGCCGCTGCAAAGATGCGGTTACCGTCATAGTTATCGAGCAGCCCCTTGAGATAGGCACTGCCCAGGCGCACGTTCACATCCGGATTGAAGAGCTGCTGTTCACTGCGGTAGGGAAAGCCAATCTTGCCTGCCGTGTGCCTGGCCGTAGCCGGCATCAGCTGCATCAGGCCGCGAGCCCCCACCGGAGATTGCGCCAACGGGTACATGGCACTCTCTTGCCGGGAGATGGCATAGAGCAGGGAGCTTGGCATGCCATGCTCACGAGCCACCCTGTCATAGGTCTGCCGCAGCGGCATGGGGAAACGCAGATCGAGGGCATCCCAGGCCTCGGCGCGAATGGTGCCCAGGATGGCCAGATCGTGCCACCCCTGTCCCTCGGCCAGGGCGGAGAGCACCAGCTTCTGCTCGCGCTCGCTGCGATCCACATTGTGCACCCACTCGGAGCGGGCAGCCGTCAGCTCATT
Organism: Aeromonas sp. R6-2; assembly: GCF_040908155.1. NCBI lineage: Bacteria > Pseudomonadati > Pseudomonadota > Gammaproteobacteria > Aeromonadales > Aeromonadaceae > Aeromonas > Aeromonas sp. R6-2. The sequence continues at coordinate 10,566 of NZ_JBFODE010000058.1, forward strand.
CATCGCCTTAAGCTCACGGACCCTGGCCAGGAAAGGCCAGTGACGCACGGCCTGACTCCAGGTGGGCACCTTGGCCGGGTACTCATTTTTCAGGCGATAGGGGGCACCGGCGCGCTGCGCCGCGAGGAAACCGTAGTAACCTCGCATGGCAGCCACCTCGCGGTAGAGCGTCCTGGCCTGCCCCGCCTCTCCGCGTTTCTCCATGGATCGGGCCAGCCAGTAGCGCCAGCGCTCGCTCTGCTGCAGGGCAGGCGGCATCCCCTTGATCCAGCCAGCCAGACGCTGCCAATCTTGCTCCCAGACGGCGAGACGGGCCCGCAGCTCCAGCAGCTCCTCATCACTGGAGGAGCGCATCCAGCCATCGAGCCATGAGCGACGCTCCGTGGAGCGATCCAGCAGCAGTCGGCGAGCGGCGGCCCGCTCTACCGGCTGCATGGCCCCATTGGAAAACCGATAACGCCCCTGATAGACAGCCAGCAGATCCAGTGCCCGGGTCGGCGCCTCATTGGCATAACGGGCCAATCCCAACAACAGTACCTCACGACCCTTGGCCGTGTTCGGGTAGTTTGCCCCCTGCGTCACCCGGGAAGGACGATCCAGGGTCTCCTGCATCAGCTTGCCATAGGGTTGTTCGCTGCCAAGGGCGACCGACAGATGGCGAATAAGGGCGGGATTTCCGGCCTCGAATGCCAGCGTCATCCGTTTCCAGACCTTGGCCTGGGTGCGCAACCCACGCCCCTGCCAGAGGGCAAAGAGGCCGTCGCAGGCATCCGGACGTGACTCACCACTCATCCAGAGCGATTCTGCCGCCTTGAGGGCCTCATCCCGATGGCCGGTCTGGTATCTGGCCTCGTAATGGAGACAACGCAGCCCGGTGGACTCCGGCAGCTCGGGATAGAAGGTCAGGAAACGGGACCACTGCTGGCTTTGCGCCAGATATTGCAGATAGCTGCGCTCCAGACGGTTCGACTGGGGAGTGTCGGCGTGCTGGCGGATAAAACGGGTCACCTCGGCATAGTCGGCCTGACCGGGACGAAAGGCGAGCCGGTAGTAATCGAGATAAGGCAACAGGGGGTAGTGACTCAGGCGGGCTCTGATCTGGTAAAAGCGCCCCATGTCGTTGGCTCGCACGGCCTCATGGGCCTGGCGATAGAGGGTTTGCTCCGTGGTTTGTGCCAGCAGGGGCACACTCAGGGCACACAGGACAACACCGATAACGGCTCTCAACGGTATCTGCTCCATATGGTACGGCATCCCGCCGCCACCATGAAAAAGGGTCTTGGGATTATTTTACCCAAGACCCTAATGGATAATGAACAATTTTACGTGTCAGCCTGACACCTGATACTCCATGGCGGGATTGCGTCGCTGGCGCTGTACGTAACGCGCCAGGTTCTCGGCCGGCAAGGGTTTGGAGGCGAGATAGCCCTGATAGAAACAGCATCCCTGGGCCTGCAAAAACTCCAGCTGCTGGCGAGACTCCACGCCTTCTGCCGTGACGTTGAACCCCATGTGCTTGGCCATGGCGAGCACCGCCTCGACGATGGCCATGTTGTCGGCATCACGGGGAATGTCCTGAATGAAGCTGCGATCGATCTTGAGCTCGTCCGCAGGCAGTCGCTTGAGATAGCTCAGGGAGGAGTAACCCGCCCCGAAGTCATCGATGGCAAAGCTGATCCCGAGCCCTTTGAGCTCGCCCATCTTGTTGATGGTATCTTCCGCATGTCCCAGCACCACCGACTCGGTGATCTCCAGGTTGAGGCGCGCCGGATCCATGCCGGTCATGGCGAGTACCTCGTGTACCCGATCGACGAAGTCGGGGGCATGAAACTGCTTGGCACTGACGTTCACCGAGACCTGGGGTAGATGGATTCCCGCCTCCTCCCAGGCCACAAATTGGTGGCATGCCTCGAGCAGCACCCAGTTACCTATGTCGACGATGAGATCCGTCTCCTCGGCGATGGGAACAAACTCCGCCGGGGAGATCATGTTGCGCCCCGGGGGATGCCAGCGCAGCAGCGCCTCGACGCCGATGATCTCGCCTCCTTGCACCATGTGCTGGGGCTGATAGTGAAGCAGCAACTCGTTGTTCTCGAGGGCACTGCGCAGCTCGTTGTTGATCAGCAAACGGCGGTCGGCCTGCCACTGCATGGAGGCATCGAAGAAACGCAGGGTCCGTCGCCCGGCAGATTTGGCCTGATACATGGCGGTGTCGGCCTGCTTGAGCAGATCCTCCACCCCCTGATCCCGGCCCGGGAAGAGGGTCACCCCGACGCTCGCACCGATATGCAGGGATTGTCCGGCGAATGGATAGGGCGCCGAGAGCTCGGCAATCAGTCGCTCGCCCACCAGATCGGCCTGCATCTCGGCCTGGGGAGGACTGGCCGAGAGGCGGGGCAAGAGCAACACAAACTCGTCCCCTCCCAAACGGGCGAGAAAATCACCCTGGCGGGTCAACCGCTTGAGCCGCTCAGCGACTTCGCGCAGCAACCAGTCACCGGTGGCATGCCCCAGGGAGTCATTGATGGTCTTGAAGTGATCGAGGTCGATAAAGAGCAAGGCTCCGATGATGTCGCTGCGCTGCGCCTCGGCAAAGGCACTGGTCAAGGTCTCCTGCAGCTGCCGCCGGTTGGGTAATCCGGTGAGTTCATCGTAATAGGCGAGATCCTGGATCTGCCGCTGGGCAGCCTTGCGATCAGAGATATCTTCGAAGCAGATCACGAAGTGAGTGAGGTGATCCCGCTCATCTTTAACCGGGGTGACGATTTCCCAGTGATGAGTGACGCTGCCATCACGTCGCTGGCGCTGGATCTCTCCCTGCCAACGGTCCAGATGGTCCAGCTCATACCCGAGACCGCCACACCAGATCCCCTCTCCCAGGGTCAACCCCAGCACCTCATCACTCTCGTAACCGGTGAGCTGGCTGAAGGCCTTGTTGACCCGCAAGATGGTAAAGTCAGGATCCGTGATGACGATCCCCTCATGGGTCTCAAACGCAACGGCAGAGAGGCGAAGCTGCGCCTCGACCTGCAGACGTTCCATCTCGGCGCCAATACGGCTGGAGAGGATCTTGAGCAGGGAGTCCAGATCGGCCACCAACTCCGCATGGAGGCAAGTGAGGGCCAGGTGACCGACCACCACTCCATGACCATCCTGCAGCGGCATCCCGTAGTAATAACGTTCCGCATCGCCGGGCATGCGCTGATGGAGGGAGAGGCCCCCATAGACCCCCTCACAGAGGCTGCCCATCAGCGGGTATTCGGGCCCGGGGTGTTCTCCCACGGCCGAGAGGATGCGCAACTGCTCATGACCATGACGCTCGGCAAGCCAGGCCCCTTCAACCCCCTTGACCTCGAACAGGCGCTCCACCAGGGTGTCGATAAAGGCCATTCCGGTCTTGGCCGAGAGCGCCAATGAGAAACGCTCCAGCAGATCGCTGCGGCGCCGCCACTCCTCGGCCTGGCGGGAGATGCGCATCTGCTCGACGGCCCGGCTCATCAACAACATGGCCCCACGCAGCAGAGCCAGCTGCTCCAGAACGAGCGGCGAGTCGGGCGATGACCACTGACACAACACCATTCCCTGTGGCTCGCCATCGAGCCAGATGGGAATGACCAGCAGGCTCTCCCCGGTCAATAACGGGGCCAGAGGCTGGGCCAATGGATGCCGGTTCGCCTGCTCCAGCACCAGGGGACCGGTCAGCCGAGTCACCGAAAACAGCGCCTCCAAGGTATGACTGGAGAGCCGTTGCCCCGCCAGAAGGCCCCGGCTGTCATAGTGACACCCAAGAGAGTGATCCTGCTCCTCCCCCATCCAGACCGAGCAGCACACCACTCCGAGGGAGGCCTGCAACCAGAGAGTGAAGTGGTGATAGAAAGAGGAGAGGGCCTCGGGCCGTGCGGTCAGATCGCAGGCCAGTTCGACCAGCGCCTGAAACGGCGAGGCAAAGAGATGCTCTGCGGCCAGACCATCCAGGGTCAGCAACCCGACGCATCCAGCCCCATGGGAAACCGGCGAGAGGTTTAAGGAGGCGCTGACGCCGTCACCCAGGTTCCCTCGCCACTGTTCAGAGGCCCCGTGACGACAGACCTCATGCCCCAGACGGGCGAGCAGGGCCGGCTCAGGCAAGCAGCCACGGTGAGCCAATCGCTCCGCCACACGGCGTGGTGACCAGACCCCCTCCTCCTCGCGGCCATCAAAAAACCACATTAGTTGTGCACTCTGCGCACTCATCGAAAACCCCGAAACAAATCGACTGCGCATGGGCACATCCCATCGCGAAACAGGGTATCTGTCCCTGAATGCCTCAGGAGGAGACAAAAGCTAGACCGGTAGGAGATGGCCCGAAACGGGGCCGAAAACAGGTGCTGCCAAGGAAGGGACAGATACGACTCGATAATCGACATAGTGCCTGCACGATCCGGCAAGCTCAAGCCCTTTTTCCAAGAGAATCAAGGACGATCACATTTGTTGGCAGCACGGGGCAGCAAGCGGAAACTATGTGATTCAGGTCACATTTTTATAGATCTCATTGGGTACTCTGAAGGTGAAGAGACAAGCAAGACGACCCGAAGGGGGGTTATATGAAAGTAGAAATCATCAGCAAAGTCATGGATATCACCCCGGCAATCCGCGAGCGTATCGAATCTCGCTTCGACAAGCTCGAGCGTCTGCAAGTGCCTCTGATCAAGCCACATGTGGTAGTGGGCAAGGAGGGTCAAACCTTTGTCATCGAAGCCACGGCCAGCATTCCCAGCGGCACCCTGTTTGCTCAGGCAGAGCATCTGGATCTCTATGCCGCCATCACCGATCTGGGCCAGAAACTGGAGCGTCAAATCAATCGCCACACCGAAAAACCCCATGCCCATCGTGGCGCACGCTCCGGCAAGGAGCAGTGCCGCACCGACGTTGTCGATGCATGATTCAACCTCATCAGAGACGAGGCGGGGAAACCCGCCTCTTTGTTTTTCAAGCCGCCGCTGGAAAGAGCGCCACCTCACCCCCATGCAGGGTATCCAGGATGGAGAGTATCAGCGGCGGTTTGGCCTGCAGCGGAGCCAGCTCACTGCTCTCATGGTCCACCGCCCGGCGCGCCCGGGGGGAGAGGTTCTGATACACCTCGGGCTCAATCGGATGGCGTTGCAGCTGCAGTGGTTGGGGGTGTAGTGCCAGCGCCAGGCGAATATCACTCATGGTTCCCCCCTGCTGCAAAGCCGCCCCCCATGCGCTGAGATCGCCCCCCCCCTCTGTCACCAGGGGGTGCTCGGGCGGCAGTGCAAACTGCTCCCGCAGTGCACGCGCCTCCCCCTGCGCTGCCACGGGGCGCTGCAACCAGGGAAGCTCATCCACCCGCTCGTCGAGCAAGGAGAGCCAGAGACGAAAGTCGGCCCTGTCTCCATGCTGGAGATCCACATTAAGCCGAGAGCCCAGCAGGCGCTCATCGATCAGGGGATGTACGGAGGGGGACATGGGAACTCCAGACGGATAACCTCTCCTGCTATCGGCACCATCTGGATGAATTTAAGAGCTTTTTTCAAAAAAGACTTCACAAGCCCAAGAGAAGTGGCTACTATGCGCCTCGTTTTGGAGGGGTTCCCGAGCGGCCAAAGGGATCAGACTGTAAATCTGACGGCTCTGCCTTCGAAGGTTCGAATCCTTCTCCCTCCACCATCTTCAGAAAAGCCCGACCTCGTGTCGGGCTTTTTGCTATCCGGTGTTCGCTGCCGCCCACAGAGAGGGGAGCCTGAGCTCCCCTTCCCGTCAGAACTCGAAGCGATAGAAGATATCCACCGCCTGGGCAATGCCGGTCAAGGCCTGCAGGTAGAGGCGCGGCATCAACTCGTAGCGGAGCTTGAACTCGGCGATGGGGCTAAACACCCCCACCCCATACTGCAGTTGCAGGCCCGGCAGCAGATAGGCGGAAAGCGTCACCTGGGTCTCGTCGCCACTGCCCGCCGTGTCCAGGCTCACATCGCTGAGCCCCAGCGTCTCCCCGATGTCGGAGACCACGCCACCCGCCTGACTCACGGCACCGGCCACCAACAGGCCATTGAAGCCCCCATCCTGGCCCCCGGTCTGCAACCCCTTGCCGCGCAGCAGGTAGGAGAGACGCTCGGACTCCGACATGGCAGGATCCGAGTAGACGCTGATCTTGGGCTTGGTCGCCGGCCCCGTCACCTTGACCCCGACCGTGACATTGTCCTCCACCGTCTCGGGATTGCGGATGGCATTGATATTGAGATAGGGCTGGTCCAGCGGACCGGAGAAGCGGATCTTCCCCTCCTGAATGAGCAGGTTCTGCCCATATGCCTTGAAGCGCCCGTCATTGAGCTGGATCTCACCCCGTGCCGAGAGAGGCTTGCCCTCATCCTGATTCAGACGCAAGTGTCCCGCCAGCTGGGTTCGCAGCCCCATGGCATCGAGCCTGACATCGGGACCAATGCCGACCTGAACCCGCATCTGGAGCGGCAATGGAGCAGGTGGCGGCAAAGGTGCCCTGTCATCCATCACCACCTGCACATCCGAGGAGAGCCCCACAGCGCTCTCGGGCAGACTCTTGACCAGGATGCGGGCCCAGGGGATCGCCACAGAGCCGGTGATCTCCGTCTTCTCACCCAACGAGATCGCCAGATCCGGCGTGACCCTGACCTTGCCCATGCCCGGGTATTGCGCCTCCAGCCCCTCTCCCTTGATGGTGAGGGAGCCACGCAGCGGCGGTTGGGCCCACTCCACAAAGCCGCCCAGGGTCAGGGGGCCCTTACCCACCAACACCTTGCCATCGATCTCGGCCCGCTCCCCGTTGACTCGCAGGCGGGTGTCCAGGCCGCTGAGGGTCACCATGTCGGCGTGGGTTTGCACCTCACCGTCACGCAGGCGTAACTCCCCGTAAAGGAGTGGCCTGGCCAGCGTTCCCTCCAGGCGTACCTGGCCTGCCAGCGCGCCCTTGAGCTCACGGACCTCGGGCAGCAGCGGGGCAAAGGCATCGGGATGGAGCTCCCCCAGGGTCACACTCCCCGAGAGCAGGCCCCGCCCCATGGGCTCATCGACCCTTAGCCGGCTCTCCAGCGAGCCGAGCTGACGGGAGGCAAAGTTAAAGGCCAGGCTGGCCTGGCGGGCATCCATCTCGACTCCCAGCACCAGACTCTGATAGGGGGTCTTGAGTCGATCGCTCACCAGGGTCCCCGGGGTGGTGCGTACCGTGGCGCGCACCTCGGGACGACTCCCCTTCCACCCGGCGCGCCCCTCGGCCGAGAGGAGCGCCTGCCACTGGAAGTTATCGGGCAACCAGGGACGAAGCCGGGTGAGATCAAAATCACTTAAGGCAAAGTCCAGACTCCCCTCCGGGGCCGAGAAGCGTCCCTTATCCAGACAGACAGAGGCCTTGCCCGAATCGAGGCAGAGCTCATCCGTCTCGGCACGCATCTGGCGGGTGTCCAGGGACAGGCTCCAGGGATGACGTAACTGCCACCCGTCGAGGGGGGTATCGAGCTCCCACTTGTCCAGACGCCCGCGCCAGAGCGACTGCTGCAGTGAGCCGGAGAGGGCGAGTCGGGTCGAGAGCGGCTTGCCAGCCATGGCCAGGGTCAGGGAGTGGCGGTTCAAGTCCCCTTCCAGCTCGGCCGTGACCTTGCGAAGCCTAAGCCCCTCTTGCCTGACACTGGCGATGGCTGCGGACAACTTGCCGGCGGGTGCCGAACCCAGAGTCAGGTCTCCCCCCAGGCTTAAGGAGCGCATGTCGAGCCCGGCGTAGTAGAGGCGATCACTGCCGAGCGCGATGGCGAGCACGGGTCTGGCCTGATCGCCTGCGACCCGGACACTGCCGGTGAGATTGCCCTTGAGACCGGGATAGAGGCCTGCCAACTCGGGGGCGGCAATCGTGGTATCGAGGGCCCAGCGGCCCGGCGTCAAGGCACCGGAGACCTTGAGCGTGTTGGGCCCCGTGGTCAGTTGCAGGGCGGGGATCTGCCACTCCAGTCTGTCATTGCCTTCGAGCCTTCCCTCCAGGGAGAGAGGATATTGATTGAGGCGTCCCCGCACCGCGAGAGAGGGCAGCGCAAGCCGCCACCCCTTGTCATCGAGCCGGAAACGGCTCTCGATCGCCCCCGTCAGCTCCCCCTTGATCTCGGGAACCAGGGCATGGGGATCGAGGCCATTGAAGTGCGCCTTGCCCTGCCACTCAAGCCCCTTGTCCCAGGCAAGCTGGCCATCCACCTTGAGAGTGCCGTTCAAGGCGGCCAGATCCAGCGCCAACTGCTTGAGGCGGTTGAGATCACCCTCTCCTGCCAGCTTGAGGGTGAAGGGGGGCAGATCGCTCCCGTCACCAGCCGTGTCGAGGGCAAAACGATAACCCTCCAGATTTCCCTTGGCCGTGAGCGACCCCTGCTTGAGGCGATAGACCGCCTCCCCCTCGGCCGGCTTGTTGAGCGGCCAGCGCAGGGGAGACCAGTTGAGCCTGGCATCAAAGGGAAGCCTGGGATCCAGAGGGGAGAGGTTACCCTTAAAATTGGCGTTGATCTTGCCCTTGGCTTCCAGGGAGAGGGCCAGTGTGGCCACAGAGCCGCTGGCGACCAGACGCAGCTTCTCACCGGCCAGCTCCTCGAGTAGCCCCTTGCCCAGGGTGCCGTCGAGAGTCAGGCTGAGGGGATAGTCGTCACTGAGAGTGACCTTGCCCGCCACAGAGAGGCTGGCCATGTCGTGCTCCAGGGTAAGCCGCTCTATCTGAACCAGATCATCGACGGCACTCACCTTGAGGGTGGCACGCCCGACTCGCTCCTCCCGCTCACCATCCCGATAGATGAAGTGAGTCAGCGCCAGATTGTCGATCAGCAGGGGAAACGGGAGATGCACAGCGGGCAGGGTCAGCGCCTCGGCACCACCGCTAGAGGACGTCCCTCCTGCCGGCGCCGCCTCAGGGGCCGATGCAGTGGGAGAAAGGGCGACGGTGAGTCCATCCACCCTGGGCCCCTGAACGGTGAGCCCATGGCGGGTGAGACGGGCGCCGATCTCGCCCTCCTTGAGGGCCAGGGTCAGGCCGGGAAGGGCGAGATCCAGGCCCTTGATCCGCAAGGTGTCGACCTCGACGCGAAGGGGCAGTGGATGCCAGATGAAGGGCTCATCGTTTTGTGGCTCCGGTGCAGTCTGACTCTGGGCCACCCGCACCACGGGGGAGTCCACCTCGAGGCGCTTGACCCAGAGTCGCCCCTTGAGCAACTGGCCCAGATCCCACTCCAGCTGGACCCGTCCGATAGCGACATCCACCAGCTCATCCTGCCAGCCCACCCCTTCCAGGGTCCAGCCATAGCCAAGCTGGCCGGCGACCAGCTCTCCCTTGAGCTGGGGCAACTGAGCCCTGGCCTGCTGCCACAACCAGAGGTTACCCGCATGGGTAAAGCCGAGCAGCGAGACGGCGACCAGCAGCAAAAAGAGCAGGGCCAGCAGCCAGAGCAGCCCCTGTTTTATCCAGTTCATAGTTCAGGCCCCAGGGCAAAATGGATTCGCCACGGCTTGTCTTCTTCAGAGATACCGACCGCCACATCGACCCGCACCATGCCGATAGGTGTCACCCAGCGAACACCGACGCCCGTGCCAATCTTCCAGGGTTCGGAGTAGTCGTTGGTGGCCGTCCCTGCGTCGACGAAGAGGGCCCCCAGCCAGCTTTCGTTCACGCGGTAGTTATATTCGATGCTGCCCGCCGAGACATAACGGGCCCCCAGCAGACGGCCCTGGCTGTCTTTGGGAGAGATGGTTTCATAGCCGTAGCCGCGCACCGTCTGATCGCCGCCGGTGAAGAAGCGCAGGGATGAGGGCACCTCGGTGAAGCTGTCGCCAATGATGGCCCCCTGCTCGGCACGAAACAGGAAGCGGTGATCATCCCCCAGGGTACGCAACCACTTGGAGCGCCCCCACACCCGCAGGAAGCTGGTATCAGAGCCCCACTCGGTGGCGGATGCCTCCACCAGCAGCTGTTGCCGATCCCCCCAATCGGGCAGGATCCCCCCCCGCAGGCGAAGGCGGGACCAGGAGACCCCGGGCAGCAGCAAGAGGCTGTTACCCATATCCTCACCCTGCTCGTAATCTTCATAGAGCAGGCGCAAATAGACATCCCGGTCCCACCCATCGGGGCGCTTCTTCCAGCGATGCACCCCCACCGTGGTGAGATCGGAGCGGGTATCGTTCATCTGCTCGTGCTTGAAGCCTCCCAGCACCGAGTAGTAGTCCTGCAGGGGATTCCCCACCGGGATCTGATAGTCGAGACTCACTTCGGCCTTGGGCTGGGAGATCTTGATGTCACTCTTGAGCTTGTGGCCATGACGGTTGATCCAGGGCTTCTCCCAGCTGGCCGACATGCGCGGCCCCTCGTCGGTGGAATAGCCAAGACCCAACTCCACCTCATGCTTCTCACGGGGGGAGAGGGTTACCTGCATGGGCACGACCCCGTTGCTGGCATCGGCCAGGCGGGGGCGGATATCGGTCTCGCGAAACAGGCCGGTCGAGGAGATATCCTGAGACATCTCGGCCAACGTGATGGCCAGATAGGGCTCACCCGTCTTGATACGGATCAGGGGGTGGATCAGCTTGACCGCCTCCGGGGTCGCCTCGTAAGAGATGGCGCCATAGTGGTAGCGAACGCCGGAGTCATAGACGATGAGGATGTCGGCCGCCTTTTGCTCCGGCATCACCTTCACCTCGCTCTTGGTGATGCGGGCATCGAAATAGCCCCGCGAGAGCCCCAGATTGCCCAGGCTCCCCTTGATGCTCTCGTACTTGCCGTGATGAAAGGCCTCCCCCTCCTTGAGGGGCAGGCTGTCGAGCAGGCGACTGTAGGCCTCATCGTGGGCGGCAGCCCCACGCAACAAAATATCCAGATGGCGAACCAGAACCGGTTCACCGGGCTTGACTGCGATGCGCACCCGTCCGGCACGCTCCTTGTCCAGAGAGAGCTGGATCTTGGGGGAGTAGTAGCCCACCGCCTGCAACCCCTGGCGTGTCACCTCGCGGATCTTCTCCCGGGCGGCGCGGTACTGGCGCTCCTGATAGGTGGGCAAGCCATTGAGGTAGGCTTCGACGTTATCCTTGGCCTCTCCCTTGAGCCCCTCAACGCGGTAAGTAAGTTGAGCCGCCGCCAGTGTCGGGGCCAACAGGAGCATCGCCAGGGCGCAGATAATTCGTAGCAGGGCCCCTTGGCCCCGCCATCCCTGGTTCCAGTCATGCTGCACCACTGCCACTCCTCACCGTTTCGATTGTTTAGAGACCCTTTTGAGCGCCAGTATCCTAGCACACCCGGCGCGGCAAGAATCTCGTCCTCCCCTCTCTTTTGCCTGATTTTTTAACATGTTGCGGCCATCGAGACCATCTTTGTCGCCACTTGTCGAGGATCTGCCCAACTCACACCTTCGTTTCACTCGTTTGCCCCAATCGATTCATTGCGCTGCCAAGGGGCCGCCAAACCCGCCAGACTCATCACATCCACAACAGGGGGAGCAGCGAAATGAGCGAAAAAGTGGCCGACTATCTGGGTGATCGTCTCGAATTCATGACCTTTTTGGCCAGCATGAGCGCCTTGCTGGCGCTGCTGTGCGGCATGCAGGGGGAGCAGGCCCTCTCCTTTGTGGCGCTGAACCTTCCGGTAGGGCTCGCCCTGCTGCTGGGACTGGCCCTGACCTCCGGCTTGCCGGCTCCGGTGCGCCTGGGCATCACTCCCCTGTGGTTACTGGCCGCAGCCTCTGTTGTGCTGACGCTGGGGGAGAGCTGGGTCGATCCGCTCGCCGTCTGGCTCCTTTATGGCGCCCTCGGCCTCGAGCTTATCTGGCAAGCGCGCGCCCGCGCCGAGCGACAGGCTGACGTGGCACGGGTTTTCCGGTAACCTTGCGGCCCCACCATCCCAAGGAGTCGTTATGAAAACCGCCTGCGCCCTGCACATCCTGGTCAAAACCGAGCGTGAATGCCTGGCACTCAAGGAGAAGCTCGACAAGGGCGCCGACTTCGGCCAGCTGGCCAAACGCCACTCCACCTGCCCCTCGGGCAAGCGGGGCGGCGATCTGGGGGAATTTTCCAAAGGCGACATGGTCAAGGCCTTCGATGACGCCGTCTTCAAAGGAGAGCTGCTCAAGGTATTGGGGCCGGTGCGCACCAAGTTCGGCTTTCACCTGATCAAGGTCCTCTACCGTCGCTAACCCGGCCCCGCGCCGATCACGTCCGGGAGCGCATCAGCACCAACTTGCCCTGTGACTGGCCGCTCTCCAGATGGCGGTGCGCCTCACCAATCTGCTCCGGGCCGTAAAGAGCGCCGATCTGAATCCTTAACCACCCCTCCTCGAGCCCGCCGATCAGTTCCTCATAGGCGGCGCGATTTTGCGCTGTGCTCATCAGGCCACCGTTAAAGAGGTGCAGGGAGGGGGCGGCCATAAAGTGGGCCTGCAGCGCCTCTGGCAGACCCGGCGCCCCGGCCTCCTCGGCAAAGCCGAACCAGATGAGGTGGCCCTGAGGCGCCAGGCGTGCTACATCCCGAGCCAGGCTCGCGCCACCCACGCCGTTGAAGATATAGTCAAAGCCCCCCTCCTCCAGCGGCTGACGCCGATACTCGACCGCCCTGGCTCCGAGCGCTCTTACCGCCTGCGCCTTGTGCGGCGATCCCGCCATGGCCACCACCTCGATCCCGCGGCGACGCAGAAGCTGAATGAGGATGGACCCCACCCCGCCGGCACCGGCATAAACCAGGGCTTTTCCTCCCCCGGTCACGAACCGGTTAACCAAGCCCCAGGCCGTGCGGCCCGCCATGCCAAGGGACGCAAGCTCGGCCAGGGGTAACCCCTCGGGGGCCGGGGCCAGGGATATCCAGGGTGCGGCCCCTTGCAGGGGGATGGTCACATAGGCGCCGTAACTGCCCGGCGCGGCAAAGACAACCCGCTCACCCACCCTTAAGCCGCCGACCCCCTCACCCAGTGCCAGAATCCGTCCCACCCCCTCCATGCCAGGGATGAAGGGCAATGACTCCTCAATGGGAAAGGCCCCCCGGCGAATATAGGTGTCGGCCAGGTTGATCCCCGAGGCCTCCACCTCGACCAGCACTTCACCCGGCGCGGCAACCGGCCGCGGCTGAAGCCCGTCCACCAGCTGCTCTACACCACCAAACGCTCGCAAATAGATAGCATTCATTCGTCTGTTCTCCGCTTGGATTGACCTGCGGGAGCGAGAGTGGCAGAGTTACTTTCTTTTTTAAAGTAGCTTCCTTTTGGTAACCAAATGAGAGAACGCAGCGAACAAGCTCACTGTCCGGTCGACGGCCTGCTCCAGATCCTTTTTGCCAAGTGGTCGGCGCACATCATCTGGGTGCTGGGGGCAGAGGGGCCCCAGCGCTTTGGCGAGCTCAAGCGCCGCCTCGACCCCATCTCCACCAAGATATTGACCGAACGCCTGAGAGAGCTGGAGGCCACCGCTTTGCTGGCGCGGGAGGTGGTCGCCACCATACCGCCCCAGGTGACCTACTCCATCACACCGCGTGGCCGCGAGTGTCATCGCATCGTCGACGATCTGGTGCACCTCGCCGCCAGATGGGAGCAGGAAACGGATAAAGAAACTTAACGGGATCATAGGATTAGCGGTATCCTTTAGGGCTTGCACTCGATTCTGGTCGCCATCATGCCATCACATCTGATCCTGCCCCTGCTCGCCTGGAGCCTGCTGTTGGCCGGTCCCCTGCTGACCCGACTCGGCCTCTGGCCCTGGTGGAGCGGGTTTATCAGCTGCGGCGCCTCGGCCCTTATCGCCCTCTTTCTGCTGCTGCGACTCCCCTGGCGTCCCCAGCGTGTGAGCGCCCTGCTCGGCGCCCTTCCCCTGCTCCCCCTGCTCTGGTTTATGGTCCAGGCCCTGCGCCACCCGCTGCAAAACGACGTGGCCACCGATCCCTATTCCCCTCCGCCCCTGCTCTGGGCCGAGCAGCTGCGCGGTGAGGGCGATCTGCCGATCAACCAGGGGATATTGAAAGCCTTTGCCGACAATCCGGGTCCTCTCTATACCGCCGCCCTGCCCGGCCAGGTTATCGCCGTGGCCGAGACCCTGATGCAGGCGCGCGGCTGGCAGACCCTGCGCACCCCACAAGGGCTACAGGCCGTCGCCACCAGCCCCTGGTTTGGCTTTGTGGACGACATCGCCCTGCGCATCCGGGTGGGACAGGAGACCCGGGTCGACATGCGCTCGGCCTCCCGGGTCGGGCAATCGGATCTCGGGGCGAACCGGGCCCGCATCGTCGCCTTTATGCAGGATCTCGACCGGGAGCTCGCCCGCCATGCCCCTGGCGGCACCACCACACGCCATTGATGTTAAGGGAGTCTCATGCGCATCGAACTGAAACCGGACCGGGAGTATGCCTGGTTTATCAAACCCTTTTTCTGGCTGCAAAAACGCAACTATGGCCAGGTGTTGATCCCCGGCAAATGCTGGGGGCGCTCCCCTCGCCTCTTCGCCGCCGTGGCGACCCTCTACGGGGTGATCAACCGCCGCCGCTCCCCCATTGACCCCGTGCTGCGTTCCCTGGTCACGGTACGGGTCTCCCAGCTCAACTGGTGCCGCTTCTGCGTCGATATCAACGCCATGACCCTGGTGGAGCGGGCCGGCTCGAGCGACAAGGTCGAGGCCCTGGCGAACTGGCGCGACTCGCCGCTGTTTGACGAACGCGAGCAGGCCGTGCTCGATTACGCCGAGGCAATGACCGGCCTCGATGGTGTCAACGACGATCAGGTGGCGCGGCTGCGCCCCTGGTTTGACGACGACGCCCTGGTCGAGCTCACCGGCCTCATCGCCTTTCAGAACATGTCGGCCAAGTTCAACGCCGCCCTCGACGTGCCAACCCAGGGCTTTTGCCAGCTGCCGGTGCAGCCCGGCTCCGGGGCGCCACGATGAGACGCGGGGTACTGCTCTGCCTGCTGCTCGCCCTGGTGGGCAGTTACTACGCCCTCGATCTGGGGCAGTGGCTCAACCTCGCCAGTCTGCAGCGCCACCAGGCTCAGTGGCAGGCCTGGGTCGATGGGCACTTCCTTCTGGCCGTACTCGGCTTCTTTTTTCTCTATGTGCTGAGCACCGGCCTCTCCCTGCCGGGGGCCACCCTGCTCACCCTGGGGGGCAGCGCCCTGCTCGGGATTGGCTGGGGGCTGCTGCTGGTCTCTCTGGCCAGTACCCTCGGCGCCTCTCTGGCCTTTCTCTCGGCCCGCTATCTGCTGCGCGGCGCTGTGAGCCGTCGCTTCGGCCCACAACTCGAGCGCATCAACGGCGGACTGGAGCGAGATGGCATCTATTACCTTATGACCCTGCGCCTGGTCCCCCTCTTCCCCTTCTTCATGGTCAATCTCTTGATGGGGCTCACCCGCATGCCCCTGACCACCTATGCCTGGGTCAGCCAGCTCGGCATGCTGCCAGCGACCTGCATCTATGTGCTGGCGGGCAGCGAGCTCGCCACCCTGGCCAGTACCGGGGAGGTGCTGTCGCCCGCCCTGATCGCTACCCTCTGCCTGCTCGGGCTGCTGCCCTGGCTGGGCAAGTTCATCGCCGCTCGGCTGGCCGAGCGACGCCGTCGGCAACGCTGGCCCAAGCCCAAACACTTTGATTACAACCTGCTGGTGGTGGGCGCCGGTGCCGGGGGGCTGGTCACCAGCTACATCGCCGCCGTGACCGGGGCCCGGGTCGGGCTTATCGAGGCCAGGGCCATGGGGGGGGATTGCCTCAACCACGGCTGTGTCCCCTCCAAGGCGCTGCTGCGCTCGGCCCGCTTCGCCGCCGAGCAGCACCGCGCCGGCGAGCTTGGCTTCAGCCCTGGCCAGAGCCAGCCCGACTTTGCTGCCGTGATGGAGCGGGTGGCCCGGGTGATCACAGAGGTGGCTCCTCACGACTCCATCGAGCGCTACCAGGGGCTGGGGGTCGAGTGCATCGAGGGGCGGGCACACCTGCGCTCGCCCTGGTCGGTCGAGGTGAACGGGGCCGTGCTGACCGCCCGTCATCTGGTGATCGCCACCGGCGCAAGGCCGCGCGTGCCCCCCATACCCGGGCTTGAGGGGGTAAACTACCTCACCTCCGACACCCTGTGGGATCTTCGCCGCCCGCCGCGCCATCTGATGATCCTGGGAGGCGGCCCCATCGGCTGCGAGCTGGCACAGGCCTTCGCCCTGCTCGGCGTTCCGGTCACCCTGATCGAGCAGGCCGAGCGCCTGCTGCCCCGGGAGGAGCCCGATGCGGCAAGGGTGATCGAAAAGACGCTGCGCAGCTGTGGTGTCGATGTAAAGCTGGCCTGCCAGGCACTGGCCGTGGCGCAAGACGGAGAGGCGATTACCCTGCACCTTCTAAAGGAACAGGATGAACACAGGATCACCGGTGATACCCTGCTGCTGGCCCTGGGGCGCCAGGCCAACGTGACCGGTTTCGGTCTCGAGGCGTTGGGGGTAGAGCTCACCGCCCAGGGCACCATTCGGGTGGATGACACCCTCGCCACCACTCACCCCTCCATCCTGGCGGTGGGGGATGTCGCAGGACCTTACCAGCTCACCCACGTGGCCGCCCATCAGGGGTGGTACGCCGCCATCAACGCCCTCTTTGGCTCCCTGCGCCGTTTTCGGGTCGATTACCGGGCCATTCCCCAGGTGGTCTACACCGAGCCCCAGCTGGCCCGGGTCGGCCTCACAGCAGCGGAAGCACGTGAGCGCGCCATCGGGTTTGAGCGCACCCGCTTCGAGCTGGCCGAGCTTGACCGAGCCATCTGCGACGCCGAGCGGGAGGGGTTTGTGGAGGTACTCACCGCACCGGGCAGCGATCGCCTGCTCGGGGTTACCCTGGTAGGGCCCGAGGCGGGAGAGCGCATCGCCGAGTTTACCCTGGCGATGCAGCACGGGCTCGGCCTTGGCAAGATCCTCGCGACCGTTCACCCCTACCCTACCCGCAGCGAGGGTAACAAGTACGTGGCCGGCCTCTGGCGACAGGCTCGCAAACCCCAACGGCTGCTCGCCCTGGCCGGACGCTGGCACGCCTGGCGCCGCGGCCCCCTTCCCCCCCATTCGGAGTCTTAAGGATGAGAAAAGAGATGGCCGCCCTGTTGCTGGCCCTGATCACCCTGCCCAGTTGGGCCGATCCACAGCGTCAGTGGCAACAGACCCTGCAGGAGGCTCGCGGCCAGCAGGTCTATCTGCACGCCTGGGGTGGCAGCCCGGAGGTCAATCGCTACCTGGCCTGGAGCGCCGACGAGATCAAGAAGCGCTTCGATATCACCCTGATCCAGGTCAAGGTCGATGACATAGCCCCGAGCGTCGCCTCTCTGCTGGCCCAGAAGCGGGCGGGCAAGGCCCGCGAAGGCACCATGGATCTGCTCTGGGTCAACGGGGAAAATTTCAAGTCGATGAAAGATAACGCCTTGCTCGGCGCCCCCTTCACTGCCGAGCTGCCCAACATGGCGCTGGTCGACGAGGGACTGCCGGTCGAACGGGACTTTACCGTACCGGTTGAGGGGCTGGAGGCCCCCTGGGGCATGGGGCAGCTCAACCTGATGGTCGACAAAGAGCGCGTTCCATCTCCCCCCACCAATGCCGCGGCCCTGCTCGCCTGGGCCCAAACCCATCCCGGGCGCTTCACCTATCCCAAGCCGCCCCAGTTTCACGGCTCGAGCTTCTTAAAGCAGATGCTGCTGGATCTCATCCCCGACCCGGCCCCCCTCTACAGTCCCACCGGGCAGAGCGATGCGGCCCGGGTGACCGCCCCCCTGTGGGCCTTCCTCGATGCCCTGCACCCGAGCCTCTGGCGCGCCGGCAAGCTCTTTCCCACCGGCGCCGCCGAGAGTCGCCAGCTGCTCGATGACGGCGAGCTGGACATGGCCCTGAGCTTCAACCCCCAAGAGGCCGCCTATGGCGTGCTAAGCGGCAATCTGCCCGAGGGGGTCGAAGCCGTGGTGATGCAAAAGGGGGCACTCACCAACGCCCACTTCCTCGCCATCCCCTTCAACGCCCGCTCTCGCGCGGGGGCCAAGGTGGTGGTCAACTTCCTGCTCAGCCCGGAGGCTCAGGCCCGCAAGGCCGATCCCGCCATCTGGGGTGACCCCGGCGTGCTGCGCCCCGAGGCGCTGCCCAAGGGCACACTACCGGCCCTGCGCTTTGCCGCCCAGGCCGAGCCACACCCCAGCTGGCAGCTCTATCTCGAGCGGGAGTGGGCCCGTCGCTATGGCCAGTGAGCGCCTGCGCCCCCTGGCCCTCATCACCACCCTGCTGCTGCTCGGCCTGCCCCTGTTGGCAGGTCTGGGGGCCCTGCTCCCGGCCCTGCGGGATGGGGCCGGCTGGTCGGCCCTGCTGGCCGCCCCCGGGCTCGCCACCTCGCTGCTACTGACCCTGGGGGTCTCCCTGGGGTCGACCCTGTTCACCCTGCTGCTCACCTTCGCCCTGCTGGCCCATGGCTGGGAGAGCCCCCCTTTGCGCCGCCTCGAGCGGTGGCTCTCCCCCCTGTTGGCCCTGCCCCACGTGGCCTTCGCGGTGGGACTCGCCTTTCTCGTTGCCCCCTCGGGCTGGCTGCTGCGCCTGCCCGCCCAGCTGCTCGGATGGAGCTTTCCGCCAGACTGGCAGACCCTGCGTGACCCCCTCGGACTGGGGTTGACACTGGCACTCACCCTCAAGGAGCTCCCCTTTCTGCTGCTGATGGCCCTCGCAGCCCTGCGCCGCCACGAGGTGACCCGCCAGCTTCATCTCGGCCAGAGTCTGGGCTTTTCCCCGGCTCAAGTGTGGTGGCGCCTGCTGCTGCCCGCCCTCTGGCCGAAGATCCGGCTGCCCCTGGCCGCCATCGCCGCCTATGGCTGCGGGGTGGTCGACCTGCCCCTGCTACTCGGCCCCGACGCCCCACCGGTGCTGGCCCAGCGTCTCTGGCTCTGGAGCCGGGAGGCTGACCTCTCCTTGCACCGGCTCGCCCATCAGGGTGCCCTGCTGCTGCTCAGCGCGGCGCTCTTGCTGCTCGCCCTGTTGCGATGGCTCGAGTATCTCGCCTGCCAGGGGCTCAGGCACCGCCAGCTTGACGGCCACCGCCGCCCGGCCCGGGCCCGCCGCTGGCCCGCAGCCCTCACCGGTCTGCTGCTCGCAGTGAATGGCGCCATACTGCTCGCCCTCTTGCTCTGGTCGGTGACTCGCCGCTGGCGTTTTCCCGATCTCTTTCCCACCCATCTCTCCTCGCTGGGATGGCAGGAGGCGCTGCCGACGGCGCTGCCTTTACTCGGCACCACACTGGCGCTGGCGCTGGTAACCACATGGCTTGCCGCCCTCTGGGCCCTGCTGGTGCTGGAGAGCGAGCGCCGCCCCTGGCCATTGTGGCTGCTCTGCCTGCCCCTGTTGCTGCCCCAGGCGAGCCTGCTGATCGGCTTGGATCAGGCCCTGGCCTATCTGGACACAACCCCGGGGATCGGCTGGGTGGTCTGGGGCCAGCTGCTGTTTGTCTTCCCCTATGTGTATCTGTGCCTGCGTGGCCCCTGGCATAGTTTCGATGAGCGGTTGATCCTGTGCGCCCGCGCCCTGGGTGCCTCCCCCTGGCGTGCCTGGTGGCGCATCAAGCTGCCCCTGCTCGCCCGCCCCCTGCTGGCCGCCCTGGCGGTCGGGGTGGCGGTCAGCCTGGCCCAATACCTGCCGACCCTGCTGCTCGGCGGCGGCCGGGTGATGACCCTGACCACGGAGGCGGTGGCCATCGGCAGCGGCCTCAACCGCCGGCTGGCCGGGCTCTATGCCCTGCTGCAACTGCTTATTCCCCTGGCCGCCTTCCTGCTGGCCCTCTGGCTGCCGGGCCGTATCAACCCTCTGGAGCGTCGCCCATGCTGAGCGTGCAATCCTTTACCCTCTATCAAGGGGAGCGCCCCCTGCTCAGGGTGCCCGACTTTTCCATCGCCCCCGGCGCCCCGCTGACCCTGATGGGACCCAGTGGCTGCGGCAAGAGCAGCCTGCTCGCCGCCCTGCTGGGCGCCCTGCCCGAGCGGGGTCAGAACGCCGCCCCGTCACGCCTCGAGGGGCATAGCCCCTTAAGCTGGGAGGGGCGTCTCACCCTGGCCGGGGAGCGCCTTCGTGAGCAACCCATAGAGCGGCGCGGCATCGGCATCCTGTTTCAGGACGATCTGCTGTTTGCTCACCTGACGGTGGCGCAGAACCTGCTCTTTGCCGTGCCGTCGGGGGACCCACAAGCGCGGCTCGGTGCCGTGGGCCGCGCCCTGGACGATGCGGGGCTCGGGGCGTTCGGCCAGCGCCTTCCCCACCAGCTCTCCGGTGGCGAGCGTGCCCGGGTGAGCCTGCTTCGCACCCTGCTCGCCCGCCCGCGCGCCCTGCTGCTCGATGAGCCCTTCTCCCGCCTCGATCAGCCCCTGCGGGCGGCATTTCGTCACTGGGTGTTTGCCCGCTGCGCGGCTATCCCCGTGCTGTTGGTGACCCACGACCCCGAGGACGCCCCGGGGGAGATCCTGCGCCTTGCCCCGGAGAACAGCCATGCTTGATCGCTACCTCGCCCCCCTCACCCGGCGCCCGCTGGCGGCCCTCGCCTCACCGCTGGCGCGACGGGGCGTCCGGGCCGATACGGTGACCCTGACCGCCTTTGCCATCGGCCTGCTGGCCGTGCCCCTGCTGGCCTTGAACCTCTATCCACTGGCCCTGGCCGCCATTCTTCTCAACCGGTTGGGCGACGGGCTCGATGGCGCCCTCGCACGTTATCAGGGGATCACCGACAGCGGCGGCTTTCTCGACATCACCTGCGACTTCATCTTCTACGCCGCCGTGGTACTGGGCTTTGCCCTGGCAAACCCCAACGCCAACGCCCTGCCGGCAGCCTTTCTGCTCTTCTGTTTCATGGGCACAGGCTCGAGTTTTCTCGCCTTCGCCGTGATGGCCGGCAAGCGGGGGATCGAAAGCCCTGTCTACCGCCACAAGTCGCTCTACTACATGGGGGGGATCACGGAGGGCAGCGAGACCCTGCTCTTTTTCATCCTTCTCTGTCTCTGGCCCCACGCATTCGCCCCTCTCGCCTGGGGTTTTGGTGCCCTCTGCCTGCTGACCGCCCTGACCCGCATTCTGGGAGGGGTCGATACCCTGCGTCGCCTCGAACGCAGCGTGTGCGATAAAATGTGATGAATTTCATAGCGTTGAGCATCTATTGATAAAAGTGACGGGTAGGCGTTCCCTGTTCATCCGGGGTACAGAGAGGATGGTTAATCTAAAAATATGATTTATGCGATAGGTTTTTGTCACTTTAATCGATTGTTTGTGCCCCCTATAGTGACAACCAGTTGAGCAGCGATGCTCAGTAACGCAGAACTTAAATCGAAAGACGCCTCAAGGAGCTTACGAATGTCTACCTACATCAACACCGAAATCAAGCCGTTCAACGCCACTGCCTACCACAACGGCAAGTTCATCCAGGTCTCCGATGCCGACCTGAAAGGCAAGTGGTCCGTTGTCTTCTTCTACCCGGCTGATTTCACCTTCGTCTGCCCGACCGAGCTGGGCGACCTCGCTGACAACTACGCCGAATTCCAGAAGCTGGGCGTCGAGATCTACTCCGTCTCCACCGACACCCACTTCACCCACAAGGCCTGGCACGACACTTCTGACACCATCCAGAAGATCCAGTACCCGATGATCGGCGACCCCACCGGCACCATCACCCGCAACTTCGGCGTGATGATCGAAGAAGCCGGTCTGGCTGACCGCGGCACCTTCGTCATCGACCCGCAGGGCATCATCCAGATCGTAGAGATCAACGCCGGCGGTATCGGCCGTGACGCCCTGGAGCTGCTGCGCAAAGTCAAGGCTGCCCAGTACGTTGCCGCTCACCCGGGTGAAGTATGCCCGGCCAAATGGAAAGAAGGCGAAGCCACTCTGGCCCCGTCCCTGGATCTGGTAGGCAAGATCTAAGCCTCCCCACTCCAAAGACCGGCCCGATTCAGGGCCGGTCTCTTTTCCGGACCACAGATACCGCCGACCCGCCATCCCTAGAAGGAATTCGACCATGCTGGATACCAACCTCAAACAACAGCTGAACACCTATCTGCAGTACATAGTCCATCCCATCGAGATCAGCGTGTCCGGCAACGACAGTGACAAATCCGCCGAACTGCTGGCACTGGCCAGCGAGATAAGCGGGATGTCGCCCAAGATTACCCAGACCTCTGGCACTGCCGCCCGCAAGCCTTCCATGAGCGTGGCCACCCAGGGCCAAGCCCCGCGCATTCACTTTGCCGGCATTCCCATGGGTCATGAATTTACTTCTCTGGTGCTCGCCCTGCTGCAAAGCGGCGGTCACCCCTCCAAGGCCGATGCGGCCGTGCAGGAGCAGATCAAGAGTCTCAAGGGCGAGTTCCACTTCGAGACCTATATTTCGCTCTCTTGCCACAACTGCCCGGACGTGGTTCAGGCCCTCAACCTGATGGCCACCCTGAACCCTGGCATCACCCATACCATGATCGACGGCGCCCTGTTTCAGGAAGAAGTCAACGAGCGCCAGATCATGGCGGTACCAAACGTCTATCTGAATGGTCAGCCATTCAGCCAGGGCCGCATTTCACTGGAAGAGATCGTCGCCAAGCTCGACACCGGCGCCGCCGAGCGCAAGGCCGCCGAACTGAATGAGAAAGATCCCTACGACGTGCTGGTGGTGGGCGGTGGCCCGGCTGGCGCTGCCGCCGCCATCTATGCCGCCCGCAAAGGCATTCGCACCGCCATCGTTGCCGAGCGTTTCGGTGGCCAGGTGATGGACACCGTCGGCATCGAGAACTTCATCTCCGTGCCCTACACCGAGGGCCCCAAGCTGGCCGCCAGCCTGGAGCAGCACGTCAAGCAGTACGGGGTGGAAGTGATCACCGAGCAGCGCGCCGCCGCCATCAGCCGTGACGGCTATGTCAACGTGGATCTCGCCTCTGGCGCCACCTTGAAGAGCCGCGCCGTGATCCTGGCGACCGGTGCCCGCTGGCGCGATCTGAACGTGCCGGGAGAACTCGAGTACCGCACCAAGGGTGTGGCTTACTGCCCCCACTGTGACGGCCCCTTCTTCAAGGGCAAGCGAGTTGCGGTGATCGGTGGCGGTAACTCCGGCATCGAGGCAGCCATCGACTTGGCCGGCATCGTCGAGCATGTCACCGTGGTGGAGTTCGCCGATACCCTGCGTGCCGACGAAGTATTGCAGAAGAAGGCCCGCTCCATGAGCAATATCGACATCATCATGAGCGCCCGCACCACCGAGGTGATCGGTGACGGCAGCAAGGTGGTGGGCATGGATTACGAAGATCGCACCACCGGCGAGATCAAGCATCTGGCAGTAGCCGGTATCTTCGTCCAGATCGGTCTGGTGCCGAACACCGAATTCCTCAAAGGGAGCGAGGTGGCTCTGACCCGCTTTGGCGAGATCGAGATCGACACCAAGGGCGCCACCTCCCTGCCCGGCGTCTACGCCGCAGGGGATGCCACTACTGTGCCGTTCAAGCAGATCATCATCTCCATGGGGGCTGGCGCCACCGCCGCGCTGGGGGCGTTTGATTACCTCATCCGCAACCCGGCACCGGAAGCGGCCACAACCGAGGCCGACGCAGTCATCGCCTGATCGCACCAAAAACAATAAGCCGACACTGAGTGTCGGCTTTTTTTATGGCCTAACGTCGAGCATAAAAAAAACCGGCCAATAAGGCCGGTGAAACAGTTCAGGCTTGTCAGGTGACAACGCAACCCAGCGGATGACAGGCGTCACCAAATTCCATTTGGACTCGACCTGTCTTGGGTGCGGGGAATAGAGTAGATCACCGACACTGAACCTTGCCTGAATCAGCAGAGACGATACCCCAGCGACTGGCGCAGATAGGCCCCCGCGCCCAGCAAACCGGGCCCTTCATGAGTAATGAGAAACACCGGAATGGGGTGCAGGTAGGACTTGAAACGCCCCTTGTCCTCGAAGGCCACCCGAAATCCAGACCCCAGGAAAAACTCCTGAAAACGCGGCACTATGCCACCGGCGATATAGACGCCGCCGAAGGTACCCATGTTGAGGGCCAGATTGCCGCCAAAGCGGCCCATCAAAACGCAGAATAGGCTCAGAGTACGACGACAATCGAGACAACTATCGGCCAGGGCCCGCTCTGTGATCTCCTTGGGCTCCAACGCCTCGGGCTCACGTCCATCAGACTTGACCAGGCCGCGATAGAGGTTGACCAGACCAGGCCCCGAGAGGAAACGCTCGGCCGAGACATGGCCCAGTTCACCGCGCATGACCTGAAGGACTGCATCCTCCTCTTCACAGTTGGAAGAGAAATCCACATGACCCCCTTCGCCGGGCAGGCTAATCCACTCACCATTGGCCTGGATAAGGTGAGCCACACCGAGACCGGTGCCGGCACCATAGATGGCGACAGGTTTGCCGGCCTGGGGCTCGCCACCACCGATCTGGATGCGGTCTGACTCAGCCAGTACCGGAATCGCCATGGAGACGGCAGTGAAATCGTTGATCACAAATAGCTTCTCAAGCCCCAGATTGTGGCGCATCTCCTCGATGGAGAACTCCCAGCTGTGGTTGGTCATGGCCACCCAGTCCCCCTGGACAGGACAGGCGATAGCGATACAGGCCTGACTGACAGCCTGGTCGGTCTCTTCGAGATAGAGGCGAATCACCGCCTCGAGGCTGGGATGATCGGCCCCGGAGAAGGTTCGGCTGTGGCTGATGGCACCGCTGGCCAGTTCACATAACGCCAGGCGGGCATTGGTCCCCCCCACATCGCCTACCAGGGCATGGGTCTGCTGCATGATAAAACTCCTTCGTTACAGATGGTGCAAGGCGCCGGCGCGCCTCTCTTGTTATGGGGTCATTCTACCCCTCTGATAGGGAGTTACGGGATCTGGCTCGACACAAACGTGCACTGGGTCACAATGTGGTTAGTTTGCTACATTTGTAACCGCTTTCAGGGTTTCAATGGGTACTCAGGGGATCTTGAAAGAAATTATTAGACATGGGTCATACTTTACATGACCGCAATTAGGGCGCATAACTGCTTGTCATGTATAGTCGTTGCACAATTGGAATCCGTGCATGAGCTGTCTATCAGTGCAAAGACACTGAAGCTAAGTTACAAAAAACCTGGTGGTGATGATGAATACCCTCGAAAAAATTACCAAAAACTTGGAAAGTTTCAGTAAATCGGAGCGCAAGGTTGCCGAGGTGATTCTGGCCTCCCCCCAGACGGCCATTCACTCCAGCATTGCCGCCCTGGCCAAGATGGCCGACGTGAGCGAGCCGACCGTCAACCGCTTCTGCCGCCGCCTGGACACCAAGGGATTCCCCGACTTCAAGCTGCATCTGGCCCAGAGCCTCGCCAACGGTACCCCCTATGTGAATCGCCACGTAGAGGCCGAAGATGGTCCGGATGCCTATACCTCCAAGATTTTTGAGTCCACCATGGCCTGCCTCGATGCGGCCAAAAACAGCCTGGATACCGGCGTCATCAATCGCTGTGTCGACATCCTGACCCAGTCCAAGAAGATCAGCTTCTTCGGCCTCGGCGCCTCCAGCGCCGTCGCCCGTGACGCCCAAAACAAGTTCTTCCGCTTCAATATTCCTGTGGTCTGCTTCGATGACATCGTCATGATGCGCATGAGCTGCATCAACAGCTCGGAAGGTGATGTGGTGGTGCTTATCTCTCATACCGGCCGCACCAAGGCACTGGTCGAGATCGCCGCCCTGGCCCGGGAAAACGACGCCACCGTTATCGGTATGACCGCCAAGGACTCCCCCCTGGCGCGGGAGTGCAACCTGGTGCTCTCCATGGACGTGCCGGAAGACACCGATGTCTATATGCCCATGGCTTCGCGCATCGCCCAGCTGGCCCTCATCGATGTGCTGGCCACCGGCTTCACCCTGCGCCGGGGCATGAAGTTTCGCGAAAATCTAAAAAAGGTCAAAGAGGGGTTACGTGAATCCCGCTTTGACAACTCCAGCTCATCCTGATGAGAACAGGGGCCCAGGCCCCTGTTTTCGTTTTTTGCCCCACCCTGGTGTATGGTAAGGACAGCCTCGCGCTGTGCACACCGTCCGTTTTCTCTCATCCTAATGGAGTTTTCTCATGGCTAGACGTACTAAAATCGTGACCACTCTGGGTCCGGCCACCGACCGCGAGGGGATCCTCGAAGGCATCATCAAGGCCGGTGCCGATATGGTACGGATGAACTTCTCCCACGGCACCCCGGAAGATCACATCGAGCGAGCCAATCGGGTGCGTGAGATCGCCGCCTCGTTGGGTCGTCATGTGGCCATTCTGGGTGATCTGCAGGGCCCCAAGATCCGGGTGTCCACCTTCAAGGACGGCAAGATCTATCTGGCCATCGGTGATCAGTTTGTACTCGACGGCACCCTTGGCAAGGGAGAAGGCACTCAGGAGCAGGTCGGGATCGACTATAAAGAGCTGCCCAAGGACGTGGTGCCGGGCGACATCCTGCTGCTCGACGACGGCCGTGTACAACTCAAGGTCGAGCGCGTCGAAGGCTCCCGCATTCACACCACAGTCACCGTCGCCGGTCCCCTCTCCAACAACAAGGGGATCAACAAGAAGGGGGGTGGCCTCTCCGCTCCGGCCCTGACCGCCAAAGACAAGGAAGATATCAAGACCGCCGCTCGCATGGGGGTTGACTACCTGGCCGTCTCCTTCCCGCGCAGCGGCGATGATCTGCGTTATGCCCGCGAGCTGGCCCGCGAGGCCGGTTGCGACGCCAAGATAGTGGCCAAGGTCGAGCGTGCCGAGACCGTCGCCACCGACGAGGCGATGGAAGATATCATCCTCGGTGCCGATGCCGTGATGGTGGCCCGTGGCGATCTGGGTGTCGAGATCGGCGATCCCGAACTGGTCGGTGTGCAGAAGAAGCTGATCCGCTTCTCCCGTCGCCTCAACCGTGTGGTCATCACCGCCACCCAGATGATGGAGTCCATGATCAATGCCCCGCTGCCGACCCGTGCCGAGGTAATGGATGTGGCCAACGCCGTGCTCGACGGCACCGATGCCGTTATGCTCTCCGCCGAAACGGCTGCAGGCAGCTTCCCCATCGAGACCGTCAATGCCATGGCCAGCGTCTGTGTGGGTGCAGAGAAACATCCCAGCCTCAACGTCTCCAATCACCGCATGAACTACACCTTCACCTCGGTGGAGGAGACGGTCGCCATGTCGACCATGTATGCCGCCAATCACCTGCAAGGGGTCAAGGCTATCGTGGCACTGACCGAGTCTGGCACCACCCCGCTGCTGATGTCGCGTATCAGCTCCGGCCTGCCCATCTTCGCCCTCTCCCCCCATGGCCGCACCCTGGCCTGGACCAACCTCTACCGCGGTGTAACCCCGGTGTTGTTTGACGGGGATGAGACCAAGCCGGTCTACGAGATCTGCCGCGACGCACTGGACGTGCTCAAGGCCAAGGGACTGCTGCAAAGCGGCGACATGGTCCTGCTCACCCACGGTGACAAGATGGAGACCGTCGGCAGCACCAATACCTGCAAGGTGATGGTGGTGGAGTAATGCTCCTCGCGATGCAATGACAAAGGGCGCCGATGGCGCCCTTTTTATCATCGGCCCGCTCAGGCCGCGTCGTTGAGACTGGTCCCCTCGAGGGGAGTTCCCTCCAGCACCCCCGGCTCGAAGTGATCCACCTGGATCGCCTCGTAGCGCAGGGCCTCGGCGGCACGCAGCCTGGCCACCTCGTCGGCACTCAGCACGCCCTTCTCCTCGGCAGCCAGCAGCAGCTCGGCGAAGGGGAGCTTGCGGGGCAGACGCCCCTCTTTCTGGGCCTGTGCCAACTTCTTCTCGAAGGGCTGCACGGCGCTCATGGCCAGGAAGGCACGCTCCATCAAGCCGATGGGATCGGCCTCATCCTTGCCCACATAGCAGAGGGCCGAGAGGCGGTCGCGCAAATCACCCGGCTTCATCATGGCCTCGCAGATGGCGTGGCAGCGATCGTCACCCGGCATGCGGTAACCGATACCAAACGGGAAGACCACCCGCTTGAGCACCATACCGACCACCTTGTTCGGGAAGTTCTGGAAGAAGCCGTC
This sequence comes from Aeromonas sp. R6-2, assembly GCF_040908155.1. NCBI lineage: Bacteria > Pseudomonadati > Pseudomonadota > Gammaproteobacteria > Aeromonadales > Aeromonadaceae > Aeromonas > Aeromonas sp. R6-2. The sequence continues at coordinate 38,616 of NZ_JBFODE010000058.1, forward strand.
AAACGCCTTGCCGATGAGATAGAGATTACGCTCTACCGCATACTGAACGAACGGCAGATCGGCCACCATACGCCCCTGATCCTCATAGTGCTTGAGGGTGGCGGAGGCCAGATAGAGGTGGCTCAATACGTCGCCCAGACGCGCGGAGATCATCTCCTTGCGCTTGAGATCGCCCCCCAGCATCAGCATGGAGATGTCGGCACACAGGGCCAGCCCCTTACTCATACGGGTCAGCTGCTTGTAGTAACGGGCGGTCTCGCCGGCGACTGGCGCCGTGTTGAGTTGCCCCAACGTCAGTCCCTGGAACAGGGAGCCAAAGAAGTTGCCGGTACCGAAGGCGATATGCTTCATCAGCAGACCGTCAAACTTCTCGAGGCCACGCTCGAAGTCCGGATCGGCAGCCGCCTCCATCTCGCCAAACACATAGGGATGGCAACGGGTGGCGCCCTGGCCGAAGATCATCAGGTTACGGGTCAGGATGTTGGCCCCTTCCACCGTGATGGCCACCGGGATCCCCAGATAGGCATAGCCGGTATAGTTCTTGGGACCAAGCTGGATGGCACGACCGGCGTGGATATCCATGGAGTCGTCGATGATCTGACGGGCCATCTCGGTCATGTGGTATTTGGAGATGGCGGTGACGATGGCCGGCGCCTGGCCGAGATCCAGGGAGCCGGCCGTCATGCGACGGGCCCCTTCCAGTTGATAGGTCAGACCACCGATGCGGGCCAGGGCTTCCTGGATCCCCTCGAACTTGCCGATGGACATACCAAATTGCTTGCGTACATAGGCGTAGGCACTGGTAGTACGGCTCGCCATGTGGCCACAGGCGGTGCCGAGCGCCGGCAACGAGATACCACGACCGGCGGAGAGACACTCGACCAGCATGCGCCAACCACGACCGGCAAAGTCAGGGCCACCGATGATCCAGTCGAGGGGGATGAAGACATCCTTGCCGAAGGTGGGGCCATTGAGGAAGGCCAGCCCCATGGGATAGTGGCGATCACCGACACGCACACCCGGGTGACTGGTCGGGATCAGGGCGCAGGTGATGCCGAGCTCCTCTTTATCCCCCATCAGGTGATCCGGGTCGTAGAGCTTGAAGGCCAGGCCCAGCACGGTGGCACGCGGTGCCAGGGTAATGTAGCGCTTGTTCCAGTTGAGGCGAATCCCGAGCACCTCTTTACCCTGATATTCGCCCTTGCAGACGATGCCTTTATCCGGAATAGAGCCGGCATCGGAGCCCGCCTCGGGACCGGTCAGGGCGAAGCAGGGGATCTCCTTGCCATTGGCCAGACCCGGCAGCCAGAAGTTCTTCTGCTCCTCGGTGCCATAGTGCATCAAGAGCTCACCCGGGCCGAGAGAGTTCGGTACCATCACGGTAACCGCCACGCTCAGGCTCTTGGTGGCAATACGGGTGACTATGGTGGAGTTGGCGATGGCCGAAAATTCACGCCCACCATAACTCTTGGGGATAATCAAAGAGAAGAACCCCTCTTTCTTGAGGTAATCCCACACCTCCTCCGGCAGCTCCTTGGTTTCGTTGACTATCTTGAAGTCGTCGATCATGGCGAGCAGCGTCTCGACCTGATTGTCGATAAACGCCTGCTCATCGGCGCTCAGCTCGGCCTTGCCGTAACCGTGCAGTTTTTTCCAGTCCGGGTTGCCGCGAAACAGCTCCCCGTCCCACCAGACCGAGCCCGCTTCCATGGCTTCGCGCTCGGTCGCCGACAGGGGTGGCAGTATCTTCTTGAAGATGCCAAATACCGGGCGGGTCACCCACTGCTTGCGCAGTGAGGGTACGCCCAGCACTACGGCGACCGCCAGGACCAGCAGGAGTAGCAATGTGGTCATGATTTCCATTCCTTCTATTTCACAGTTCCGTTGACATTGTTGTGGTTGTTAGCCGGCCAGGGAGAGCCTGGCCGATTCCACTGGCGCACCGACCCCGGCCGCCAGGTAAGGAATAACGTTACGCACCAGCCCTTCCACATCGAGCTGCTGGCCAAAATCGGCCTGGGCGATGTCACGCAGTGCATCGGCCGAGGCCATGGTGAAGACGACGGTGCCCAGGGTAAAATGAAGACGCCAGAAGAGATCCGCCGGCGAGAGCGCCGGATTGGCGCGGGAGATGGAGCCAGAGATGCGACCCATCACCTCCCCGTAGTGGGTAGTAATGAAACGGCGCAGGTGACCCTGACTGTCGATATAGCCACGACCGAGCAATTGCATAAATAGCGTTGGCCCGTTGCCGCGCACCTCGGTCAGGGACATCAGAGGCTCGACGAAGGCCTCAAATACCTCGAGCAGGGTCACCTCATCCCGTTGCTGCAAACGCGAAAGCTGCGCATCGAGACGGGGCATAAAAAGGCTGAGATAGCGATCCAGCACAGCCTGGATCAGCTCTTTCTTGGATCCGAAGTGATAGTTGACCGAAGCCAGGTTGACATCAGCCTCCCCCGTAATGAGGCGCAGAGAGGTATCGGCGAAACCGCGCTCGGCGAAGAGCACCTCGGCCGCGTCGAGAATTCGGTGTTTGGTGTCGGTCTTACTCACAAAAACGCCCTCTTAAACAGATGTTTAAAAAGTACGTTTCACGCCCAATCATGTCAAGAGAGTGTTAATGCGATTAACAAAATGTTTTTTTGAACTTTGTGACGCAGCCACAGTCTATATCTATGCCACTGCAATTAAGCATTAGTCTTTGCCCAACCTTCCCTGTGTTAGTTGGGCTTTTTTTTTGCCTTGATGCCACTGAAGCAAAAAAACCGCCGTAGTGACGGCGGTGGGGAAAGAGAAGGCCTTGTCCCTTGACCTTCAGTTGAAGAGGTTCAGGCAGCCCTTCAACTGCTTCTATTCTCCCCTTTCCTCGTCAGCCAAGTGTGTCAGCCCTGGTGATATTTGTAACAAGGTGTGGCAATGGTTCAGCCAGAAGCCATTTGCTATGCTGGCCCTTCACAGCGGAGGAAACCCCATGAAGTATCTGGTTGACACCCATACCCATACTATCGCCAGCACCCATGCCTACAGTACCATCCATGACTATCTGCCGGTGGCCAAGGCCAAAGGGATCGCCCTGTTTGCCACTACGGATCACGGTCCTGAGATGGCCGATGCCCCCCACTACTGGCACTTCGTTAACCTGAGGGTATTGCCAAGAGTAATCGATGGCGTGGGCATACTGCGCGGGATCGAGGCCAACATCAAAAACGAGGCAGGGGATATCGACTTCCCTGACCACTACCTTCCGGTGCTGGATCTGGTTATGGCTGGCTTCCATGAGCCCGTCTTCCCTCCCCGAGACCAAGACAGCCACACCCGCGCCATGATCAATGCGATACGAAGCGGCAGGGTCGACATCATCAGCCATCCGGGCAATCCCGCTTTTCCCATCGACATCGATGCCGTGGTCAGAGCCGCCGCCGAGCATCGGGTAGCCCTTGAGGTCAACAACTCCTCTTTCGAGTACTCCCGCAAGGGGAGCGAGTCCAATTGCCGAGCCATCGTCGAGGCAGCCCGGGATCACGGTGCCTGGCTCGCCTTCGGCTCAGACTCTCATGTCGCCTTTACGCTGGGGGACTTCGACCACTGCCGACGACTGGTAGAAGAAGCGGGATTCCCGCGCGATCGCTTGCTCGCCCGCACGCCAGAGACACTGCTTGGATTTCTGGAGCAACGAGGCCACCCGCGGATCACCGAGTTTGATACACTGCGCGCCCTATATGGCTGAACAAAACGCGACCAAAGCCTTGGTCGTGTAAAGTTTTTTCAAACAACCCATTGACTCACAATGGCTTTTTCCTATCATCTAGCAACATTGCCGGTGTAGCTCAGTTGGTAGAGCAGCGCATTCGTAATGCGAAGGTCGCAGGTTCGACTCCTGTTACCGGCACCAAATTTTATCAAACAAAACAGTAGTTTGGGTGTTGCAGCTTGATGCGTTACTGAGCGTTGGAATGCAGCATTTAGCTTATCCAGTGTGGCAAAATTGTGGCATGCCACACTGGCCTGATAGCGGCGAATGATGCTTGCCAGTGCATGACATAGCAAAACACTGCTGGTAGACTTCATTTCGTCACGTAACATCGGACGACAGGCACTAATTATTTATACCCTCAAGGCCGGGCATGGTGCCGCTCAGGTCAATTACCGATTAGCTAACCGGCACAGCTATTCGATGACCCTTGCCGCCTTGATGGGTTATGACCATGAAACAAACCTCTATTACCACCTCCAGCGTGGTGCTTTTGACTGTTGAGCAATTGGCTCTCTGTCTGCATAAATCCGTTGCTAGCATCCGTAGTGACGCGACTCGCAACCCTTGTTCACTTCCCCCTATCTGCCGTTTACCAGGAACCAAGCGTTTGCTCTGGCGTGCTGAAGATGTTGAGCTTTGGCTTGCTGAACATGTCATTAGCCAGGGTTTGGATGATCGAGCGGTTAAATCGGCAGATATGCCTCGGCGTGGCCGGCCAACCAAAGCCGAGCAGCTAGCACGACAAAAGTCACAGAATTCAAACGCTAAGAGGTAAGCCATGGCTCTTGACCTACTAGCTGCGTTTGAACAGGAGCCGCCTGCTCTTGACTTCATATGGCCTGGATTTTTGGCCGGTACTGTGGGAGCTCTGATCGCACCAGGAGCAACAGGTAAAAGCTTTTGGGCATTGCAGGCCGCAATGGCCGTGGCTTGCAAAGAGTCTGATGGCGATCTGTTGCAACTACGCCCGACCCGTTCAGGCCGAGTGATCTATATGGCTGGTGAAGATCCGGCTGCAGTGCTTAGTCACCGCGTCCATGCGCTTGGCAAACATCTATCGCCCAAAGCGAGGGCCTCTATTGCCACAAACCTCGCATTGGAACCGATGATGGGGGTGAGTTTAGATCTGATGAATCCGGACTGTTTTCAGGCTCTGGTGCAGAAGGTAGATGGATATCGCCTTGTTGTTCTCGACACCCTCAGCCGTATGCATCAGATGGACGAAAATAGTAACGGAGACATGTCCCAGCTGATTACCCGACTTGAGTCGCTGGCCGCAAATACGGGGGCTGCGGTGCTCTATTTACATCACGCCAGCAAGGGGAGCGCGAGGGATGGCAGTCTTGATCAGCAGCAGGCAGCCAGAGGCGCATCTGCGTTGATTGATAACATCCGATGGTGTGGTTACATCGTGCGGATGGGGGAAGAAGAAGCAAACCAGCTAACCGAGATTCAACGTGGTAGTACACCCATCGGAAACTCTCGACGCAGTGCGTTTGTGCGCTTTGGGGTATCCAAGCAGAACTATGGCACTGCGATCAAAGATCAATGGTTTGAACGCCAAGAAGGGGGCGTATTACATCCGGTACAACTCATGGAACCTCCCCAGGCGCGAGAGCGAAGGAGGTTTGCTCATGGCTATTGAACTTACCCACGCGCGCCATGATCCGATGCACTGCCTTGCTCCTGGTCTATTCCGCAGTTTAAAGCGAGGGGAGAGAAAGAAGTTAAAGCTGGATGTGACGTATAGCTATGGACAGAACCAAAGCGCTCGTTTTATTGGTTTTGAGCCATTAGGGGCTGATGATATGCGACTGCTACAAGGGCTGGTTGCGCTATCTGGTCCCAAGGGCGTTATTCTGACCTCTGCGCCATCAGCAGCTATTCCTAAGCGACTTCGTTTGGCCTTAGCATCGGAGTTTGATAGTGCGGACTGCCGTTGCTTGGTGGTGCAGTCTCGTATCACTCAGCTACTCGAAGAGATTGGTCTATGCAAAAGCGGCAGAAACCTTAAAACCCTAAAGGCTAGCCTGATCAGGATGTCGAATGTCACCGTTGTCATTCAAGGTGACTCTCGCTGTGCATCCTTCCACCTGATGAGTCATCTCTTTGATGATCATGATAACGCGCTATACATCTGTTTGAACCCACAGATTGCAGAAGCCGTTCTCGGTGGACGGCCACATGCTCGCATCGATATGAATGAAGTGCGTAGCCTCAAGAGCGATCCTGCTCGATTGATCCATCAACGCCTATGCGGGTGGATCGATCCTGGTAAATCAGGGCGCGCGTCCTTGGATACTCTGTGCAGTTACATCTGGCCGGATCCTGCGATTGCTGATGCGATGAGAAAGCGCCAGCAGATTGCTCGTAGAGCTGTGGGGGAGCTGTTCACGATAGGTTGGTTGGTAACTGAATACCGCAAAGATATGTGGGAGATCCGCAGGCCACGGAACAGTGATCTGACCCAGCAATCGTGGACACCGGGTTAAGCAGCTACCTTCTCAAACTCCTCTGGGGTTTGGTAACCCAAAGTGCTGTGCAGGCGATGTC
>NZ_JBFODE010000059.1:0-45272 GCF_040908155.1 Aeromonas sp. R6-2
TTCGATGCGCATAAAAAATCCGAAACCAATCAATAGGTTTCGGATTTTCACATATCAGAAGGATCGGTCAATGGATCCTTAACTGATCGGCATTAGGGCGTTCGCCCGGTTTTTTGTTTCGCTCATCCCTTACTTGGCGGGGATCTGCTCCAGCACACGGCTCAGCAACTGCCAGAAGCGCTCCACCGCGACGATATGTACACGCTCGTCCGGGGAGTGGGCGCCGCGGATGGTCGGGCCGAAGGAGACCATGTCCCACTCGGGGTAGGCGCTCTTGAACAGACCGCACTCGAGACCGGCGTGGATCACCATGATGTTGGGGCGGCTGCCAAACAGCTCCTGATAGGCGCCGCGGACCAGCTCCATGACCGGAGAGTTGACGTTCGGGGCCCAGCCCGGATAGGCACCGGTGAACTCGCAGCTGGCGCCGGCCAGGGCGAACAGGGAGCGGGTCATCTGCTCGATCTGGTCGCGACCCGAGTCGATGAGGGAGCGGATCAGGCACTGGATGTAAACCTCACCGTCCAGGGTCTTGATGACGCCCAGGTTGGTGGAGGTCTCGACCACACCGGCCATGCTGTCGCTCATGCGCATCACGCCGTTGGGACAGGCCATCAGGGCGTCCAGCAGGCGATCGCGCAGGGCGGTGCTCATCACTTTGGCAGGCGCCGTGGTCTGGGTCAGCAACAGGGTGAGGTTGGGCTCGGTGGCCGCCAGCTCGCTTTGGTAGATGCCGGTGAAGCGATCGACCAGAGCCTTGAAGGCGTTGACGCTTGCGCCCGGCACAATCAGGGTGGCGCGGGCCTCACGGGGGATGGCGTTGCGCAGGGTGCCGCCGTGGATCTCGGCGAGCTCCACATTCAGATCCTGAGCGGCCTTGAGCAGGCGCACCAGCAGCTTGTTGGCATTGCCGCGGCCGCGATGGATGTCACCCCCCGAGTGGCCGCCGACCAGACCCTTCACCTGCAGCTCGAATGCCTCGCCCGCGGGGGCTGCGATCAGCTCGAGGGGGAAGCGAATGTTGGCGTCGACGCCACCGGCGCAGCCCATATAGACCTCACCGTCCTCTTCGGAATCGGTGTTGATGAGGATCTCCCCCTCCAGCCAGCCGGCCTCGAGGCCGAAGGCGCCGGTCATGCCGGTCTCTTCATCGGAAGTGAGCAGCACCTCCAGCGGGCCGTGCTTGAGGCTCTTGTCGGCCAGCACCGCCAGGCAGGCGGCCATACCGATGCCATTGTCGGCTCCCAGGGTGGTGCCGCGGGCGGTGACCCACTCACCATCCACATAGGCATCGATAGGGTCTTTGGTGAAGTCGTGCGGTGTGTCGGCATTGGCCTGGGGCACCATATCCAGGTGTGCCTGCAGCACCACCGGCTTGCGGTTCTCCATGCCCGGGGTGGCGGGCTTCTTGATGAAGAGGTTACCGACCTTGTCCTGCTTCACCGCCAGCCCTTCGGCATTGGCCCACTCGGTGATCCAGCTGGCGAGGGCCTGCTCGTGCTTGGAGGGGTGGGGGATGGAGCAGATTTTCTCGAAGAAATGCCACACCAGGGTGGGGGAGAGGGAACTCAGTTGTGCCACGTCATGACTCCTTACACGGCAGGAAAGAGGGGTGGCAAGGATAATACAGTCAACGGCGCAAAAAGGTGAGCCAACTGTTCAAATGGAAAGTAAAGGAGTGTAAAGCCGGGGAGTCCGGGGTGATAAATCCCTTTTTTGTGATGCGCCTCACAAAAGTGTTGTGCAAAAAAGAGACCCGGTGTAGAGTACAAACCGTGATGAAGATCACGCTTCATGGACCGGACAATACGCCTCCAGGGAACAGAAGCAAAGCAAGTGCGCCTCCACGGAACCGAGTATCAGCTTATGGAAAAGCCCGCATCTAAGGTACGTTACTTGTTACGCATTAAGGAGTCTTGATATGGTCGGCAGCAACGCCTCTTACTGGTTTGCCAGCGCTCTCTACACCCAGAGCTTCCAGTATCCCAATCCCTTCCGCCGTTAATCCGGTGGAAAGCAAGACAGCAGGCCAGATGCCTGCTGTTTTTGTTTCTGCATTTCATACTGTGCGCCGGGACACAGAGTATGGTGAAAGTCGCTGGAAAAACGATTGTCACCTCACTATAATCCGCCGCAACTTTTATCCCCTGTCGTTGGATCATAGTGCCTGCCTGCTCGCCAGTGCCGGCCCTTTGTCGCATCTGCAGGAATCCATTTTTGCGCGTCAGCGCTCTGCCGCTCCCGAGGTCGTCATGCCGAAGAAGTTTTATGTGTCATGGGATAACCTGCAGCGTGAGGCTCGCCGCCTTGCCCGTCGTCAACTGCCCGTCAGCCAGTGGAAAGGGATCATCGCCGTCAGCCGTGGCGGTCTGGTGCCGGCGGCCCTGATGGCCCGTGAACTCGGTATTCGCAATGTGGAGACCCTGTGCATCTCCAGCTACGACCACGACAACCAGCGCGAGCTGGTCGTGGTCAAGCCGGCGACCACGGCCGGTGATGGCGAGGGGTGGCTGGTGGTCGATGATCTGGTCGATACCGGTGGTACCGCCAAGGCGATTCGTGAGCTGTATCCCCGCGCCAAGTTCATCACCATCTTCGCCAAGCCTCAGGGTGAGCCCCTGGTTGACGACTTCGAAGTCTCCATCCCCCAGGACACCTGGATAGAACAACCCTGGGACATGGCGCTGGAGTTTATGACGCCGATCTGTGACGAGGAGTAACTCTCCCGCCGTGACAAGGGGCCCTGATGGGCCCTTTTTGCTGGGCGCCGTAGCCCTTGGGGGTGATTTTCGCCCTGTCATCGGCTTAATATGGGAGTCATGTTTCCTACTCCTTGAGAGGCCCTTGTGGAACCGAATGATGAGCTCACCCTGACCGAGCGACTGTTTAGCCAGGTCAGGCGGGTTCGGGAAACCTCCCAGATATCCAATAGTTCCCCTGCCGAGCCGGAAGCAGTTCCGGGTGAGCGTCCCTTTATCGATGGCTCCTTCTCGACCCGCTGGTATCGCCTGCTGCGCCGCCCCGCCTGGGCCTGGCAGGGAGCCGATCCGGTCGAGGTCGAAGAGGTATTGTCCCGGATTGCGGCCGCCGATGGGGAACGCACCCATGAGCACTTTCTCGATACCATCAAGGGCTATGTTCCCGGTAACTGGATCTATGAGTGGAGCCAGTTGGCCGGCGACTATTACAAGCGTGGCCGGACGGCTCTGGCCGGTGACGAGCGCGACAGTGCCCGAGCCTTGTTGCTGCGGGCTGCCCGCTACTACTCCATTGCCAGCTATCCCCATCTCAAGGAGGACGAGTTGGCCGATCAGGCCCAGTTGCTTGGCAACATGGCCTATCGGGAGGCGGGCAAGCTCTTTACTGTCCCCCTCAAGGAGCTGCAGATCCCGTTCCGCGGCAAGAGCATCCAGGGATATTTGCACCTGCCCACTACCGAGCGCCCTGTGCCCCTGGTGATGGTGAGCGGCGGGATCGACTCGCTGCAGATCGACTTTGTGCAGCTCTATCTCAAGTATCTGGAGCCGGCCGGCATCGGCATGTTGTCGCTGGATATGCCGGGGATCGGTTATGCGGAGCATTGGCCCCTGGTGCAGGACACCAGCCGGCTACATCAGGCGGTGCTGCAGCACCTGTGCGAGGTGCCCTGGGTCGATCATCAGCGTATCGCCATGGTGGGATTTCGTCTGGCGGGTAACGTGGCGGCACGGCTCGCCTTCATCGAGCCTTTCAAGTTGCGTACCGTGGTCTGTCTCGGGGCGGGGGTGAACCAGGTCTTCACCCAGCCCGAACTCTTTGCCCGCTGTCCGCGCATGATGCGAGACAGTCTGGCCAATCGCCTCGGGGCCGATGCGGCCGACTGGGATCTGCTGCAGACCAAGAGCCAGGTGTTTTCGCTCAAGACCCAGGGACTGCTCAGCACCCGCACTTCCGTGCCGATATTGAGTATCGGACACAAGCAAGATTTCATCTGTCCCGAAGCGGATGTCAGGGCCCTGGCCAACGCCAGTCGCAACGGCAAGGCGATCGTCTACGATCGCGAGGCGCTCTGGGATGTGTACGATAAGGGATTGATTGAAACCGTAAATTGGTTGAAGCTGCATCTGGTGGGGTGACAAGCCCCAGGTTGTAATGAGCCCGTGACCCCCAGGGGTCTCCTCTCACTTATTGACAAGGTGGTTGATATGTCTGAAGGCGTCTCTTACAAGCGCTTGCTACGCAAGTTTCTGGCCATTGGCCCCTATCTGCGCGAGGAGCAGTGCAGGGAAGGGTGTTATCGATTCGACTGTCTCTCGGTCTGCGTCAGTGCCAAGCCAGCCCCCGACCGACGGGAGTTCTGGGGGTGGTGGTTGACGCTGGAGCAGGAGGAGCGTGCCTTCACCTATCACTACCAGTTCGGTTTTTACGATGTGGAAGGGGTTTGGCAGGAGAAGGCCTTGCCCAAGAAGCATCAGGACGAGGTCGAGCGCACCCTGAACCAGTTTTACGAGCGCCTGTCGGCCCTGCTGGGGGACCTGGAGTGCCAGTTGATTCCGGCAGAGCATCTGGCGCAGGAGCGGGTGATCACGGCCGCCTGACGGGGGGCTTAATTCGCCTTGCAGGCCAGCAGGGGCGTGGGTATAAAGGGAATCCCCTAGCCCTTTTTCTGTTGGTTCCATGGAAAACAAAACCATAGTCGTCAAGTTGGGCACCAGCGTGCTCACGGGTGGTTCTTCCCGTCTCAACCGCGCCCATATGGTGGAACTCGTGCGCCAGTGTGCAGCCCTGCACCGGGATGGCCATCAGGTGGTGGTCGTCACCTCCGGCGCCATCGCCGCCGGACGCGAGCACCTTGGGCACCCCTCCATCGCCCCCACGCTGGCCAACAAGCAGATGCTGGCCGCAGTAGGACAGACCCAGATCATCCAGGTGTGGCAGGATCTCTTCAATCTCTATGGCCTGCATATCGGTCAGATGCTGTTGACCCGCGCCGATCTCGAGGATCGCGAACGCTATCTCAATGCCCGTGACACCCTGCGTGCCCTGCTCGATCACCGCATCATTCCGGTCATCAACGAGAATGACGCCGTCGCCACCGCCGAGATCAAGGTGGGGGACAACGATAACCTCTCGGCGCGCGCCGCCATCCTGGCCGATGCCGATCTCTTGATCCTGCTGACTGATCAGAAGGGGCTCTTCACCGCCGATCCGCGTACCAATCCCGATGCCCAGCTGATCGAAGAGGTGCAGACCATAGACGATACCCTGCGCAAGCTGGCCGGGGGCAGCGTCAGCGGCCTTGGCACCGGTGGCATGGCCACCAAGTTGCAGGCGGCCGATGTGGCGCGCCGCGCCGGTATCGATGTGGTGATCGCCACCGGTCAGGTGCCGGAAGTGGTCGGGCGCCTGGCCAAGGGGGAGCGTATCGGCACCCGTTTCCCGGCGATCGCCACTCCGCTCGAGGGGCGCAAGAGCTGGATCCTCGCCGGCCCCCCTCCTCACGGCGAGGTACATGTGGACGCCGGCGCCGTGCTGGCGGTGCGTGAGAAGGGATCCAGCCTGTTGCCCAAAGGCATAGTGCGGGTTTTGGGGGACTTCGTCCGTGGCGACGTGGTTCGTATTCTGAGCCCGGAAGGGGGCGAATTGGCCCGGGGCATCTGCCGCTACGATCACGAGGAGTTGGGTCGCCTGTGCGGGGTGCACTCGGATCAGATCGAGGCGGTGCTGGGGTATGGCTATGGCGCGGTCGCCATTCATCGGGACGACATGGTGCTGCTCTGAATTGCGGCACTCACAGTGAATAAGGAAGGTACATGAGCCAGGAAACTCTCTCTCCCCTGACCGCCATGGGGCAGGCGGCCCGCGAGGCCGCCTATCAGCTGGCCGTCACTCCGACGGCGGCCAAAAACCGGGCCTTGGCGGCCATCGCCGATGAGCTGGAGGCGCACAGCGCCGAGATCCTTGCGGCCAACGCCCAGGATATCGAGGCCGCCCGTGCCGGTGGCATGGGGGAGGCGATGCTCGATCGCCTGCTGCTAAACGAGTCGCGCCTGGCTGGCATCATCGGTGATGTACGCAAGGTGATCACTCTGGACGACCCGGTGGGCAGCGAGCTCGACTGCCGGATGCTGGAAAACGGCATGCGCCTGTCACGCCGTCGGGTGCCTATCGGTGTCATCGGGGTCATCTACGAGGCGCGCCCCAACGTCACCATCGACATCGCCAGCCTCTGCCTCAAGACCGGCAACGCCAGCATACTGCGTGGGGGCCGCGAGACCTTTCACTCCAACCAGGCCCTGGTGCGCGTCATTCAGCAGGCACTTGAGAAGAGCGGGCTGCCGGCCGCTGCGGTGCAATACATCGACAACCCGGATCGCGCCCTGGTGGGCGAGCTGCTGCGCCTGGACCGCTATGTGGACATGATCATTCCCCGCGGTGGTGCCGGCTTGCACAAGATGTGCAAGGAGCAGAGCACGATCCCCGTCATCATCGGTGGCTTCGGCATCAGCCATCTCTTCGTCGATGCGAGTGCCGATCTCCGCCGCTCTCTCGATGTGATCGACAACGCCAAGGTGCAGCGTCCCTCCGCCTGCAATGCCCTCGATACCCTGCTGGTCCATGAGGCCATCGCCGCCACCTTCCTGCCGGCACTGGCCGAGCGAATGAACCAGCGCCAGGTGACCCTGGTGGCCGATCCGAGTGCCAAGGGACTGCTGGCGAGCGCCACCGGGCTGCGTGATGCCGGGCCTGAGGATTTCGACACCGAGTGGCTGTCGCTCACCCTGGGGGTCAAGCTGGTGAAGGGGGTCGACGAGGCGCTGGCCCATATGCGCGAGCACAATGCCGGCCACTCCGATGCCATCCTCACCAACGATCTCGCCAACGCCGAGCGTTTCGTCAACGGTGCCGGCTCGGCGGCCGTCTATGTGAATGCCTCGACCCGCTTCACCGATGGCGGCCAGTTTGGCCTCGGCGCCGAGGTGGCGGTATCGACCCAGATGTTGCATGCCCGTGGCCCCATGGGGCTGACCGAACTGACCAGCTACAAGTGGGTGGGGCAGGCCGACTATCTGAGCCGCTCCTGAGGCGACACGTTAGAGGCACAATGCCGGCATCATGCCGGCATTTTTCTTGCTGTGTCCTCACGGAGGCTCTATAACTCTTGGAGTTGGCAGGCGATGACAGGGAGATGTCATGAGGAAGTGTCTATGGAGTATGGCCCTGCTCGGGCTCTGGGTGGGGTGGTCGTCGCCTGCGGTGGCTATCAATGAGAGTGCCCTCTACTATGGATCGGGTCTCTCTCGCCTCATCTCCCCCCAGGTCTTCGAGGGGGCACTGCAGGGATATCGCCAGGTGCCCGGCAAGCGCAAGGCCCTGCTCACCATCATCGACTACAGCAAGCCTTCGAGCGAGCGGCGTCTCTTCATTCTGGACATGCTCAAGGGACGCCTGCTGGCGGCTACCTGGGTGAGCCATGGTCGCAACTCCGGGGATGAGCAGGCCTATGCCTTCTCGGATCGCCCCGAGTCGCGCCAGAGCTCCCTCGGTGTCTATCGCACCGCCGAGACCTACCTGGGTAAATATGGTTACTCCCTTCGCCTCGATGGCCTCACGCCGGGCAAGAACCTCAACGCCCGCAAGCGTGCCATCGTGCTGCATGGCGCCCCCTATGCCAGCCCGGCCCATCTCAAACGCTTCGGCAAGCTAGGGCGCAGTTGGGGGTGCCCGGCGGTCCCTCTGGAGCAGGCCCCGCGTATCATCCGTCTTATCGAAGGGGGCAGCGTCATCTACGCCTACGGTTCCAACCGGCAGGTGTAAGCATAAAAAAACCGGAACCCTTGGGTTCCGGTTTTTCTTTACCACGAAGTGGATTACTTACAGCCGTTGGCGTCGGCGCTGTTGATAAAGGTTACTTCACCGGCAGGCTGATAGTCGGCCACATTGATGGTCTGCTTGGCCTCCAGGTACTCCTTGAGGACACCTGCATCAACCAGACCGGCGTTGATGGTGTTGATCACCGGGTAACCGTCACCGCCGGCGGCGCTGAAGCTCGGGATGGCGAAGCTGTAGGTGGCATTGGCATCGAACGGCTTGCCGGCGATGGAGGTGATGGCCACGCTCTTGGCGCTGCAGTTGACCTCCATATTGATGCCGCCAAACTGGGGATAGCCGCCGGTGGTGATCGTCTTGGTGGCAACCTGACCCAGATAGGAGACCAGCTCGCTGCCCTTCATGGTGGCCTTGTTGACGGTGTTACCGAAGGGGTGCACGGTCAGCACATCGCGATAGGTGATGTCGCCGGTCTGGATGGAGGCACGCACGCCGCCCGAGTTGACGATACCGAAGTCGGCATTGAGGCGGGCCGTGGTTGCGGTGGTGATGAGGCGGCCCAGGTTGGTCTGCTTGCTACGGACATTGCTGCGCTCGCCGTCGAGCAGGCCATCGGTGGAGGCGATCCGGACGTTGAGCTCAGCCTCCCCCTTCTCCTGATAGACTTGCAGAGTGGATAGCAGGGTCGGATCCTTGATGATCTCGTCTTGAACGAACTTGGCGTTGCCGCTGCCATCCTTGAGCACGTTGTTCTTGGCATCACGTTGTACCAGATTGACCGGGATCAGCTCATAGCTGGTCAGGGTCAGCTTGCCATTCTGGTAGTCGAACTGGGCGCGGCCCACATACTTGCCCCACTCGTGGGCCTGCATGATCCAGGTGCCATTCTGCTGATCCGGCATGCAGTCATCACCGGGCTTGAAGGTCGCGTACTTGTTCGGCGTTCCCGGCTCCATGCAGACCGGATTCTGGGAGTGACCACCGATGATGGCATCGAGTTGACCGGCCGGCAGGGCACGGGCCATCTCAACATCGCCGGGAGCATTGCTGCCGTGTTGACCATCCGCATAGTGGCCCATGTGGGTGATGGCAAAGACCAGGCTGGCCTCTTTGTTGCTGCGGATCTGCTCGATGGTCTTGGCCGCTTCCTTGGTGGGATCGCGGAACTCGAGGGTCTTGACGTTGTTCGGGTCGACCAGCTGGGCGGTGTCTTCGGTGGTCAGGCCCACGACGGCGACCTTCATGCCGTTATCGAACTTGAAGACCTTATAGGGGTCGAAGTAGTGTTTGCCGCTCGCCTTGTCATAGATGTTGGCGGAGAGCATGGGGAACTGGGCCCACTTGCGCTGCTTCTCCAGCACCTCAAGCGGGTTGTCAAATTCGTGGTTACCCACGGCCATGGCATCGTAGCGGATGCTGTTCATGGCGACGAAATCGGGCTCGGCATCCTGCATGTCGGACTCGGGTACGCCAGTGTTGACGTCACCTCCGGAGAGTACCAGCACCTCGCTACCCGCCGCCTTGGCCTCGGCCCGCAGGCGCTCGACCAGGGTCTTCTGGGCGGCCATGCCGTACTCACCATCCTTGTTGTGCCAGAAGCGGCCGTGGGTGTCGTTGGTGTGCAGCACGGTCAGCTTGCAGACGTTCTCGGTACAGGGGGCAACGCTCTCGTTGCTGGAGCTGTTACAACCACTCAGGGCAGCCAGCACAGCCAGCGCCACACTTCCTTTCAGCAGATTATTCATTTCCATAGCACCTTTTTCGTTATCGTGGGCCATCCATATTCGGCCGTGCGGCACTATAACAAACATAAGATGACGTTTTTTCATCACCGAGTCAGAAAGTGCTGTAATTGTGATCGTGGGCTCACCCTCCACCTTATTGATTTAAATGATATTTAATGAAAACGTTTTCTATTTCTCCGAGGAGGAACGCTTTGATGGCCCGTCTCTGGTATTTCCGGGCTTTTTTTAGCAAAATCCGGCCTCTTTCCTGGTGGAGTCTATGATGGCCAAATATCAGAAAACCTCTCCCGAAACCCGGGCCGAGGCGCAGCGGCTGGCCCGCGCCAACCAGAAGCCCGGTCAAACCAAGGAGCAGACCCAACTGATCGCTCAGGGTATTCAGAAGGGGATTGAGGAGTACAAGAAGCAGCAGAAGGCCAAGGCTCGCGACCTCTCCCGCTACAAGAAGCTGCAGGCGAAGGCGAAGAGCCAAAATGAGATGGCCGAGATGAGCGAGGAGGTGGAGATCCTGATCGAGCGTCGCCATCATCCACTGCCCTGGCTGTTGCTGTTGGCAAGCTGGGGCGCGTTTGGACTCTGGCTGCTGCTACGCTAATCGTTTGCCACGGGAGCGGGCTCACACCTGGCTTGCGTGGTGCTGGCATCAAGGCTATCCGGCTGGTTAAATCGCCTCCCTGCCTAGACTGGAGTCATCCCAATGAGCACCTCATCCCTTTTCCTGTTGGCCCCGCTGGCGCTGTTTCTGGTGGCCATGCTGTTGTGGCGTATCTCTCCGCTGCGTGCCATGGCCGCCGGCAGTGCCCGTTGGCTGGTCTTTCCTGCCTTTACCCTCTTTATGCTGCTGATCGTGGCCAACAATGGTATCGATCCCGCTTTGCGCAGCCCCGGCGTCAACTGGCTGATGCCGGGGTTGGGGTTTGCCCTCTCTATTTTTCCGGCACTGCCCAAGGCGCTGGTGCCCCGTCTGGCTCTGCGTGAGGGGGTCTTCTCCGCCCTCGGGCTGATGCTGATGAGCCTGGGATTGCTGCTCTAATTCTTGCCAGCACCCGGTCGCGGGGGCATCTTGGAAGGGCAGGATGGAGCCTGCCAACCCGGAGTCCCCGATGAACGGAATACCCGACTTTATGGCCTGCTGGGACTACACCCAGCCTGCCGCCACCGCCGAGCGTTTCCTCGCCCTGTTGCCACAACTGACCGAGAGTGGCGATCTCCAGGCTCTGCTCGAGCTCAAGACCCAGCTCGCCCGTACCCACTCCCTGCGCAGCCAGTTCGATGAGGCCCATACCCTGCTCGACGAGGTGGAGCAGGGGCTCACCGATGCCACGCCCCGCGCCCGATTGCGCTGTCTGCTCGAGCGGGGCCGCAGCTTTAACTCCGCCGGTCGGCGCAGCGAGGCATTGCCCTGTTTCGAGAAGGCCTGGCAGCTGGCTCTCAAGCACCATGAAGACGCATTGGCGGTGGATGCCGCCCACATGATGGCCATTGCGCTGCCCAGTGCCGAGCAGATCCGCTGGCACCAACAGGCGATCACCCTGGCCGAACGCAGCAAGGAAGAGGGGGCCCAGCGTTGGTTGCCGAGCCTGTGGAACAACCTCTCCTGGACGCTGTTTGATCAGGGGCGCCTCGATGAGGCCATGACCCTGCAGCACAAGTGTCTGGACTGGCACGAGGCGCACGAGCGTGTGAAACAGGCCTTTATCGCCCGCTGGAGCATAGGGCGGATCCTGCGCGAGCAGGGCAAGAGCGACGAGGCCTGGGTCAGCCAACTGGCGTTGCAGGAGGCGATGGATGAGGCCGGGCAGGCACCCGATGGTTATCTGTTCGAGGAGCTCGGGGAGCTGGCGCTGCTGCGCCAGGATCCTGAGGTCAATAGCGAGGAGTTTTTTGCCAGGGCCTGGTTTCTCCTGTCGCAGGAGGAGTGGCTGGTGCGTGAGGCTCCGGAGCGCCTGGCCAGGCTCAAGCGCCTCGCCAAGCTCTGAGGCATCAGACGATGCCCGCATCCTCCCAGGCCTGCTTCTTGCGATAGATGGTCGACGGGCTGATCTCGAGCAGGGCGGCCGCCTTGGGGATATTGCCGTCACACTGCCTGATGGCGTGTTCGATGGCCTCTTTCTCCACGATCCAGAGTGGGCGTACCGGCTGGGGCTGTGCCTCGGCGGTGACCGCGATGGGGTTGTCGGCAGGAGGCATCTGGATCGCCCCCCGGTTGCTCAAGGGAGGCGGCAGCATGGTCACCTCGACGCGCTCTCCGTCGTTGAGTACCACGGTATTGCGAATCACGTTTTGTAGCTCACGCACGTTGCCGGGCCAGGGGTAGTCGAGCAGCAGCCGCACCGCCTCGGGAGAGAAGTCGGTGAAGCGGCGTCCCTCTTCACGGGCATAGCGCGAGAGCAGCTCCCGGGCCAGCAGCAATATGTCCTCACCCCGTTCGCGCAAGGGCGGCAGGGTCAGGGGGATGACGTGCAGCCGGTAATAGAGATCCTCGCGAAAGCGGCCCGCCTTCACCTCGGCCAGGGGATCCCGGTTGGTGGCGCAGACGAAACGCACATCTACCGACTCCATCTTGCCGCTGCCCACCTTCTGGAAGCTGCCTGTTTGAATAAAGCGCAGCAACTTGCTCTGCAAGTCGAGATCCATCTCGCAGATCTCGTCGAGAAACAGGGTGCCCCCGTCGGCCAGGCTGGCGGCGCCCTTGCGATCCCCGACGGCGCCGGTGAAGGAACCCTTCACATGGCCGAAGATCTCGCTCTCCATCAGGTCGTGGGGAATGGCGGCGCAGTTGAGGGCCACGAAGGGGTGCTCCCGACGGGGGCTGCTCTTGTGGATCGCCTCGGCACAGACCTCCTTGCCCGTACCGCTTTCGCCCGTGATAAACACGGTTGCCTTGCTCGGTGCCGCACTCTCTATGATGCGATAGACAGCCTGCATGGGCATGGAGGCGCCGATAAAGCCGGCGAAGGAGTTACGCTCGAAATTCTCCTTGTAGTGGGCAACCAGAGAACTCAGTTGCTGATGCTGCAGGGCGTTGCGGGCGGTGGCGCACAGACGCTTGCTGTCAAACGGTTTGGTCAGGAAGTCGAAGGCGCCGCAGCGCATCGCCTCCACGGCGATGTCGGCCGAGCCATGGGCGGTGATCACCACCACGGCACAGGGGAGCTGCTGTTCGGTGACCTGACGCAAGATGGTCATGCCGTCCATGTCCGGCAACTCGAGATCGAGCAGGATGAGGTGCACATTCTGGCTCTGCAGGATCTCGAGGGCCTGCTGGCCGCAATCGGCCATCACGACCTCATACCCCTCCTGGCGCAAGTACTGTTGATAGACAACGGCCAGGCTCAGGGTATCTTCCACCAACAGGATTCGAGAGGTTGACTGTGACACGGCAAGCATCCTTGATGATTGATTGTTAAGCACAATTTAGCCACGGACGGGTCTTGGGCTCAATCCAATTTAGGGTAATGCCTGTGCAAAATGCAAATGGAGGGGAAGCGGGCCGGCAGTGACCGGCCCGTACCGCATCACTCTTCCTGCTGGCGCACGATGAGCACGGGGCAGGGGGCGTGGCGCACCACGGCCTCGGCGACGCTGCCGACCAGCAGGTGGGCGAGGCCGGTGCGGCCATGGCTGCCCATGATCAGCAGGTCACACTTCTCCTTGTCGGCCAGGGCCACGATCTCGTCCGGCGCGCGTCCGAAACAGACCTCGAAGGTGGCCGGAACCGGCAGCTCGTCGAGCAGGGCGGTGAGATGTGCCTGGGCCTGCTGCTCGAGCTGGAAGGTGATCTCGGCGGCCGTCATGTGGAGGATCTTGTAGCTGTCAAAGCCCTGTAGCTGATCGACCACGTGCACCAGCTTGAGGCTGGCGTTGTGGCTCTTGGCCATGAACACCGCATAGTCGAGCACCGGCTTGGACATGGGAGAGAAATCGACGGGACACATGATGCTCTTGATGGACATGGAGAGACTCCTCTGAGTAGGGCCACGCGGGGCCGGAACGAGCGGCGGGAAGACCCCGCCCTCGTCCCTATCTTACGGAGTAGGGGGGGAAAGAACACCGCCGCGGCACGGGAACATGAGCCAGATCCGGTTTTTAACTGGTTTCAATGGGGGCCTGATTGTCCTGTCGCAAGGTCCCTCGGCAGGAGGCCTTGTGGGTCTTGGCCAGCCGGTCGTAGAGGATGACATTGACCGAGGCGGCCAGGTTCATGCAGCCCCGGGTCGGCACATAGATGACATCGCGGCACCACTGTGTGATGTCACTTCCCAGGGTGCCGTCCTCGGGCCCGAAAATATAGAAGGCATTCTCCGGGTGCCGGTAGTCGGGCAGGGGGGTGGCCCCTTCGATAAGATCCACCGCCACCGGCACGGCTCCGTCGGGCAGGGCGGCGATCAGTGACTCGACCCCGACCAGAGGGATCTGCTGCACCATCTGTTTGGTGTCGGTGACGAAACGCTGGGCCAGCTCGAAGCGGACCCCGCTGTAGAAGACGGCGTCGGCGCCGTAGCAGCCGGCGGCACGCAGCACGGCGCCCACGTTCTCCGGCGATTTGGGATTGACCAGCCCCAGGGTGACCTGACTCATGACGGCTCCTCGTGATAACGGGGCGCGATTATAGGCGCATGTGGCCAGCCGTGCACCTGGTGTCGATTTTGTGCGCTTCCCGACACTTTTTTGTACTGATCGTTGCACCTTCCCGGGAATGGCAAATAATGGACAAACGTTTGCAATTGGATGTTTGTCTATGACTGAGCGTGAACAAGAGGTGCTGCACCTGCTGCGCGAGGACCCCATGATCTCCCAGCAGGATCTGGCGGACCGGCTCGGCATTAGCCGTTCGGCCCTGGCCAGCCACATCTCGAGCCTGATGCGTCAGGGTTACGTGATGGGGCGTGGCTACGTGCTGAGGGAGGGACCCTATGCGGTGGTGATTGGCGGGGCCAACATGGATATCTGCGGCAAGGCGCTCGGCGCGCTGACGCTCGGGGATTCGACCCCGGGGAGGGTGCACACGGCGGCTGGCGGCGTGGCGCGCAACATCGCCGAAAATCTGGCCAGGCTTGGCAGTGACACCCGCCTCATCACGGCGGTGGGCAACGACGCTCACGGTCACCGCCTCATGGAGGTGAGCCAGCTGGCGGGCGTCAACATGCGCCACACCCTGGTGCTCGACGGCCACGCCACCTCCTGTTACCTCAGCCTGCATGACGGCAGCGGCGAGATGAGCTGCGCCATCAACGACATGGGGATCCTGGACGAGCTCACTCCCCAGCGCCTTGCCCTGCAAGATGGCCTGCTCTCGGGAGCCCGCGCCCTGGTGCTCGACACCAACCTCTCGAGCCAGACCCTGGCCTGGCTGTTCGATCGCTATGGTCACCTGCCCCTGTTTGTCGACACCGTCTCGGTGGCCAAGGTGGAGAAGATCCGTCCCTGGCTGCCGGCCATCCACACCCTGAAACCGAACCGGCTGGAGGCCGAGCGCCTCTGTGGCATGACCATCGCCGGGCCCGAGAGCTGGCCCATGGTGGCCGCCTGGTTCCACCGCGCCGGGGTGCAGCGCCTGTTCCTGAGTCTGGGGGAGCAGGGGATCTATTACAGCGACGGGGAGCAGCAGGCCCACCTGCCGGTGCTGCCCGTGCCCGTGGTCAACGTGACCGGCGGCGGGGATGCCTTCATGGGTGCCCTGGTTCACGCCTGGTTGCAGGAGACCCCCCTCGATGAGAGCGCCCGCTTCGCCCTGGCCTGCTCGGCCCTGGCGGTGGGCTGCGAAGACACCGTTTTTACCGGCCTCTCCCGGGCCGCCGCACTGAGAATCCTGGAGGAATACCCATGCTGAGCACCTATCTCGATATCCTGCCGGAAATTGCCGACGCCCTGGCCACCGGCAAACCGGTCGTGGCTCTCGAGTCCACCATCATCTCCCATGGAATGCCCTACCCGCAGAACGTGGAGACCGCTCGCCGGGTCGAGCAGGTCGTTCGCGACAACGGTGCCGTGCCGGCTACTATCGCCATCATGGACGGGCGTCTCAAGGTGGGACTGGATGCCGCCGCCCTGGAGGCCCTGGGCAAGGGGGGCCATGCCGTCACCAAGTGCAGCCGTCGTGACATCCCCTTCGTGCTGGCCGCCAAGCAGATGGGGGCGACCACGGTCGCCTCGACCATGATAGTCGCCGCCATGGCCGGGATCCGGGTGTTTGCTACCGGTGGTATCGGCGGGGTGCACCGTGGTGCGCCCGAAACCTTCGACATCTCGGCGGATCTGCAGGAGCTGGCCCACACCGGGGTGGCGGTGGTGTGCGCCGGGGCCAAGTCGATCCTCGACATCGGGTTGACGCTCGAATATCTGGAGACCCAGGGGGTGCCGGTGATCGGCTACCAGAGCGAGGAATTGCCCGCCTTCTACACCCGCGAGAGCGGCTTCAAGGTGGACTACCGGCTCGATACTCCGGCGGCGATCGCCGAGGCGCTGCGTCTGAAATGGGCGCTGGGGCTGGAGGGGGGCGCCGTGGTGGCCAACCCGATCCCGGCCGAATACGCCATGCCCAGGGCCGACATCGATAGGGCCATCCAGCAGGCTCTGCGCGAGGCCGACGAGCAAGGGGTCAAGGGCAAGGCATCGACCCCCTTCCTGCTGGCCCGCGTCTGCGAGCTGACCGGCGGCAACTCCCTGGCCGCCAACATCCAGCTGGTGCTCAGCAACGCCGCGCTGGGGGCGCGTATCGCCGCCGCCCTGTAGTGACCCATAAGAAGAGGGCCGGTTGGCCCTCTTTTGTGTCACTTGTTCTTTATCTCGTTGCCGATGCCATTGACGGTGTCTCGCGTACTATGGCCAATCTCCCGGGTCACATCGCGGGTGGTGTGACCTATCTCCCGGGTGACGTCGCGAGTGGTGTGGCCTATGGTACGACCCACCCCCTTGAGCTCGGCGCAGCCCGCCAATAGCACGACGGTGATCAGCAGCAGATGTTTCATCGTGGCTCCATGCAGTCAGTCAGCCCTTACTGTTTACCCGCTTCACAGGGGGGTCGCAACCAGCAGGGTGTGACCCGGTCCCGGGATATCGTGATCCTCCTCCACATGAAATTCCGCTTCACGCAGGCACTGGTACAACTCCTTGGAGTGGTAGAAGCGGCTGTTGCCATTGGCCAGACAGGTGAAGTAGAGGGAGGTGGCATTGAGGCTGAAGGTGGCCGCCTCGAACGGTTGCCTGTCCCAAAACAGCTCCAGAATGCACAGGCGTGCCCCCGGCTTCATGCTGCGACGAATGCGCCGCAGCAGCCCCACGATCTCGTCGTGACCGAAGCAGTCGAGAAACTGGCTCATCCACCAGATATCCGCCTCACCGGGGAGCTCGCGCTCCTCGAGCAGGTTGATAGGATAACCGCGAACCCTCTGTGCCAGGCCGGCCTCGCGGATCTGCTCCTCGGCCATGGCGATCTGCTCGGGCAGATCGAGAATGGTGACTTCCAGCTCCGGGCTGCGCCGGGCACAGGAGATAGACCATTTGCCGGTATTGCCGCCGAGATCGTAGAGGTGGCGAGGTTCGTAGCCGAAGACCAGGTCTTGTACCTGCTTGAACGCCCAGTCCGAATAGAAGTGATCGAAGCGAAACCAGCTGCTTCGTGCCGGCTCGGGGAGATCCTTGAGATGGGGGTAGAGGCTCTGCCAGTCACCAAACTCCTTGAGGCCGGAGGGCTCTCCCCGCTCGATCGCCTGTTGCAGATGAGCGAGGGGTTTGTAGCAGACGTGCTGGACAAAATCCATGTTGACCCGGGTCATGGGGTCATTGAGCAGGTAGTGTCCCACCTTGCCCAGACGATAGTGCTCCCCGGTCAGGTAACAGATTCCGCCCCCCAGCCCCATGTCCAGCAACACGCTCACCGCATACTCGCTCAGGCCGGTTTCAGTGGCCAGCATGGCCACCGTGGCCCCCTCGGATGAGGAGGCCATGGCTGCCAGTATGCCGGTTTCACGCAGGCTCCAGGCCGCCTGAAACAGCATGGGAGAAAAGGCGATCCGTTGAGCCTGACTAATCGCATCCAGCGCATTGTACTTATCGGACGGATAGTGATTCAAAAGACACCGACCTTACTTGTAGCTACTGGCGCGGTTGAGTTCGATCTGAATCGCCTGATTCAGTCCGTTGATCCAGCGGTTATAATTGCGATGGATTTTTCCACTACCGGTATCATCTAAATTGACGCTGCTCACATAATTAATGGAGTAGCTCTGGGTATTGTACGGAATGTTAATTGTGGCCTGATGCTTGCGGACCTGAATATGACCACTAATTACCCCGGGGCTATCCTCGCGCATGACCCAACGCTTGCTGACACCGGCATTAATAATGGCTTGAGAAACAACCTGTTCGCTAAGGCCGGTGGGCACGGGGCTGCTGGCTACGTTCATGACGGGTTGGGTGGTCGAGCAGCCGGCGGCCAGGGTTAATGTGAGCGCGGCAAAAATAAGTTTTAATTGTTTCATTTTTTTACCTTTGTAAAAGTGATGACACCTGAAAAAAGCCGCCTAAATAAGACAATAAAATCTCGGTGCTTTCAATATGCGAGCCCATTTGTATTGTGTTTCTATCACCTCTATTGGTCTGCTCACACTTTGCCTCTGTTCATGAAGAAAAATGGTGGTAATATGCAGCTCCTATTTTGAATCCTTAACCGGGGCTGAACCGGCTTTCTGTGGAGCCGATCACAACACCCCGCCACCTGTTATCGCATCAAGGTTGTTTTGTGCACAGTAAGCCCACTTTTTCCATCGTTGAGAGCCGAGCTTTGGCGCCGGGCATGTCGACTCGGGAGGAGTGGCTTGCATGGGGTCAGGATGGCCGTTGGCCCCTTGCTGCTTCGGCTGCGACGCCCCACATTCCCATGATGATGGCCCGGCGTATGAGCCTGGGGGGACGCCTGGCGGTCGAGGTCGCCCTTGAGCTGCTCGCCCGTCACCCGGTGGATGGCGCCGTATTTGCCAGCCGCCACGGTGAGCTGGAGCGCTCCCTGAGCCTGCTCGGTGCCCTGGCCGAGCGGCGCAGCCTCTCGCCTACCGACTTCTCTCAATCGGTGCATAACACCGCAGCAGGATTGACCTCTATTCAGGGCAAATACCCCGTCCCCATGAGTTCGGTGGCCGCCGGCAGCGGCAGTTTTGCCGCAGCCCTGCAGGAGGCGATGGGCATGCTGGCCGACGGCATGGACCGGGTGCTGGTGATCAGCTTCGAGGGCAAGATCCCCGCCTTCAGTCAGCCCTGGCTGGTCGATGAGGCGCCTCCCCATGCGGTGGGCCTGGTATTGGCCAGGGGGGAGCAGTGGCAGGGGGTCGCGACGACCTCTGGCGCAACCGGTTCGGGAGATGCCCTCGCCTGCTGGCGGGCACAACTGCTCGAGGCCCCCTGTTTTTCTACCTTTGACGGACGTCGGGAGTGGCGATGGCAGCGAAACTGAATCGGCTCTGGCGCTTGTTTGCCACCATGCTGGGGTTTGCCCTGTTTGGCCTGGGCTGCCTGCTGCTGACCCTGTTCTGGTTTCCTCTGGTATGGCTCTGTGTGCGGGGAGCGATGCAGCGCCGCCTGGCCCAGAGCTCCATCCGTCTGACCTTTCGTCTGTTTATCAATATTCTCAGGGGGCTGGGGGTCATGGACTACCGTTTTGACGGGCTTACTCCCGGCCTGAGCGGCGTGTTGGTGATCGCCAATCACCCCAGTCTGCTCGACTACGTCTTGCTGGCGGCCCATCTGCCCGAATGCGACTGCATCGTCAAAGAGGCGCTCTGGCATCATCCCTTTGTCGCCGCTATTGTGCGGGCAGCCGGTTACATTCCCAACGTGGCGGCCGAGACCCTGTTGCCCCGGTGCAGCGAGCGTCTGCAACGGGGTGGCGTGCTGCTGATCTTCCCGGAGGGGACTCGCACCACGCCGGGCCAGCCGCTGCAACTGCAGCGGGGGGCGGCCCACCTCGCCGTGCGCTGCAATGCCAGGTTGCAACCGGTGCGCATTCACTGCTCGGCCCCCTTTCTGACCAAGCAGCACCCCTGGTTTCGGGTACCCGAGCACAAGCCGCTCTTTACGATCGCATTCATGCCCCAGTGTCAGGCGCTGGAGCTGGTGTCACAAGAGGCGCCCCCTTCGCTGGCGGCGCGTCACCTGACCCACTATTTCAAACGGGTATTGAGCCCGACCCCACCCTTATGGA
The DNA here is from genome assembly GCF_040908155.1 of Aeromonas sp. R6-2. Taxonomy (NCBI): domain Bacteria; kingdom Pseudomonadati; phylum Pseudomonadota; class Gammaproteobacteria; order Aeromonadales; family Aeromonadaceae; genus Aeromonas; species Aeromonas sp. R6-2. The sequence goes on from NZ_JBFODE010000059.1 coordinate 19,753, forward strand.
CTCAAGATGCAAGACACCTTAACTGAAGACATCAAACAACTGATCATCGACAGCCTCAACCTGGAGGGCATGACGCCGGACGATATCGATGCCGATGCCCCGCTCTTTAACGATGGTCTGGGGCTCGACTCCATCGATGCCCTGGAGCTGGGGCTGGCGATCAAGGGACGTTACGGCATCGTGCTCTCCGCCGATGACGAAAACACCCGTCGCCACTTTGCCAGCGTCACAGCACTGGCGGCCCTTGTCGCCGCACAGCGAGGATAACCCCATGACCAGAGACGATATCTTCAACGAGATCCGCAATGCCCTGGTCGAGCTGTTCGAGATCGATCCCGAGGCCGTGACCCTGGATGCCCAGCTCTATCAGCAACTCGAGCTCGACAGCATCGACGCCATCGATCTGGTGGTGCATCTGCAGAAGCTGACCGGCAAGAAGATCAAGCCGGAGGAGTTCAAGTCGGTGCGCACCGTCGCCGACGTGGTCGACGCGGTCGAGCGCTTGCTCGCAGAGTAATGGGGCGAGCCAACCTGCTGGCGGGCGCTCTGCTGCTGCTCTATCCCCTGCTGGTCTACCTCAGTGTCGTCTCGGGGAGGGGGGAGTGGCTGCCGCTGCTGCTGTTGCCGCTGTTTGCCATTCGTCTCATCGCCGGCTCGGCGATGCCGCCGGCCTGGCAATGGGTCACGCGTTGGCTCGGGGCCATCGGCCTGCTGCTGGTGGGGCTGAACCTCTGGTTTCGCGAGCATGACTGGCTGCTCTACTACCCGCTGGCGGTCAATGCCACCCTGCTGGCCCTGTTTGGCGCGAGTCTGCGCCAGCCCATGACCCTGGTGGAGCGGCTGGCTCGGCTCTCCACGCCGGATTTGCCCGAGCAGGGGATTCGCTACACCCGCAAGGTGACGCAGGTGTGGTGCCTCTTCTTCATCGCCAACGGCGCCCTCTCCGCCTGGACCATCTGGCAGGGGGACCTTGCGCTCTGGAGCCTCTACAACGGCCTTGTCAGCTATCTGCTGATGGGTGCCCTGATGGGCGGCGAGTGGCTGGTCCGGCAACGGGTAATGAGACGGGGTGAGCCATGACCCTGCTGGATGAACTGCTGCAGGCCGATGGGGAGCGTATCGTCGCATTCGGTGCCCAGGGTGACGTCACGCTGGAGACCCTGCGCCGCGCGGCCCTGACGTTGGCCGGTCAGCTGCAGGTTGGCACTACGACCCGCTGGGCGCTCTGCATGAGCGACAGCTATCACTTCACCGTTGCCCTGCTGGCCTGTGCCCTGGCCGGTCACCAAGTGGTGCTGCCAGGCCATCTGCGCGTGGCCGCCCTGCAGGAGCTGCTCGAGCAAGAGGCCTTCGAGGGGGTGATCTGCGATGAGGCGCTCTCGCTGCCCTGTCCCGAGCTGCGGGTCGATAACTTGGCTGGCGACGACGCACAGCCCATGAGCTGGCACGCCCCCTCCCTGGCCCCGACCCTCACCCTCTACACCTCGGGCTCGAGCGGCCAGCCCAAGGCCATCCCCAAGCCCTGGTCTCTGATCGAGGCGGAGGTGCGGGTGCAGGGGGCCCTGTGGGGCGCCGCCCTCACGGGCGCCCGTCTCTTTGCCAGCGTCAGCCATCAGCATATCTACGGCCTGCTGTTTCGCATCCTGCTGCCGCTGAGCCTTGGCGTGCCGTTTGCCCGTCGCCAGACCGACTACCCGGAGCAGCTGCCTGGCCAGTGCCAGAGCTGGGCTCTGGTCAGCTCGCCGGCGTTTCTCTCGCGTCTCGGCGAGGCTCTGAATGCCTCCGGTTGCCGGTGGGTGGCCTCCTCCGGTGGCCCCCTCGCGTATGAGGATGCGCGCCAGTGCGCCGCCCGGCTCGGTTCCTTGCCGGTGGAGATCTACGGCAGCAGCGAGACCGGCGGCATCGGCTGGCGCCAGAGCCGCGGCCCGGATTGCTCCTGGACCCCCTTCCCCGGGGTCGATGTCGGCTGTGACGAGCGGCAAGCCCTGCTGCTGAGCTCCCCCTTTATGGATGAGCCCGCCCCCTGGCGCGGGAGCGATCGCATCGCCCTGTGTGGCGAGCCGGGACAGTTTCGCCTGCTGGGCCGCCTGGATCGCATCATCAAGGTCGAGGAGAAACGCATCTCTCTCGACGAGGTGGAGCAACGTCTCCTGGCCCTCGATGAGGTGTCTGATGCCGCCGTCCTGCCCCTCGAGCAGGGGGGACGCCAGATCCTGGGGGCTGCCCTGGTGTTGACCCCGGAGGGGAGGGCGAGTCTTGCCCGCCTCGGTCACGGCGCCTTCTTGCTGGCCCTGCGCCAACGGCTGCGCCCCTGGCTCGAGCCGGTGGCGTTGCCGCGCAGTCTCAGACTCTTTGAGGCTTTACCTCTCACCGGCGCCGGCAAGCGCGATGGCGTCGCGCTGCGCCGCGCCTTCACCCTGCCGGCCCCCGAACAACCCGGAGAACACTCCTGATGGATATTTCACTGCTTCCCACGCAGCTGGCGCGTCAGGTCACCTCCGACGGCGTGCAGCTGCTGCTGCGCCTTGACGCCGGCCTGCCCTGGTTTAGTGGCCACTTCCCCGGTGCCCCCCTGTTGCCCGGGGTCGCCCAGCTGCACCTGGCCATTCACTTCGCCCGCGAGGAAAAGCTGCTTGATGGGCAATTTCAGGGGATGGATCAGCTCAAGTTTCAGCGTCCCCTGCGCCCGGATGAGCAGTGCTGGCTGAGGTTGCAAAGACAAGAGGACGGCCAGCTGCGTTTTGAGTACCGGGTCGGCTGCGCCGAGGCCCAGGCAGAGCTGCCCCTGGCGAGCAGTGGACGGGTCAAGGTATCGTGACGCCCTGCCTGATTATCCCCTGCTACAACCATGCCGCGCCCCTTGCCGGCGTGCTGATTGAGCTCGCCCCCCTCGGCCTGCCCTGCCTGCTGGTGGACGATGGCAGCGAACCGGTTGCCGCCAATCTGCTGGACCAGCTGGCGGCCGAGCATGCCACCTGGGTCACCCTGCTGCGCCATGAGCGTAACCGGGGCAAGGGCGGGGCGGTCAAAACGGCCCTGCAGGCAGCCAGGGAACGGGGTTTTAGTCACGCCCTGCAGGTCGATGCGGATGGCCAGCACGATCTTGCCCGCCTGCCGGATCTGCTGGCCGAGGCACAGCGTTATCCCGAGGCGCTCATCTCCGGCGCCCCCCAGTACGATGAGTCGGTGCCCAAGGGGCGACGCTATGGCCGCTACCTGACCCATGTCTGGGTCTGGATAGAGACCCTCTCGTTCGAGATAAGAGACAGCATGTGTGGCCTGCGGGTCTATCCGGTGGCGACGAGCTGCGATCTGCTCGAGCAGTGCGCCCTCGGGGAGCGGATGGATTTTGATATCGAGGTGATGGTGCGCCTGCACTGGCGCGGGGTACCGGTGCGCTTTATCCCGGTGAAGGTGCACTATCCCGAGGATGGCCTCTCCCACTTCAATCCGCTGCACGACAACCTGCGCATCTCCTGGATGCACACCCGGCTGGTATTGACCCTGCTGCGCGATGGCGCCGTCCACCTGCTGCGCTGGCCCAGGCGGCTGCTGGACCGGGGGAGGGCACACTGGTCGCGTACCCCCGAGCGTGGCACCCTGCTCGGCATCCGCACCCTGCTGTGGAGCTACCAACTGCTCGGACGCCCCGGCTTTCGGGTGATCTCGCTGCCGGTCATCGCCTACTTCTGGCTGACCGGTCGCCGCCAGCGCGAGGCCTCCCGCGACTATCTGGCCCGCCTCTCCGCCCGCGCCCATGCGCTTGGCCATCCCCTGCCCGAGCGGGTGGGGAGCCTGCGCCACTTCCTGCGCTTTGGCGAGGCGGCCCTCGACAAGCTGGCCGCCTGGCGCGGCGACATCCGTCTCGACGATATCGAGCTGGTCAACCGCGAGCACTACGAGGCCGCCCGAGGTCAGGGGGCGCTTATCATCGGTTCGCACCTGGGTAACCTGGAGCTGTGCCGCGCCCTCGGTAGCCAGGAGCAGGGGGTGCGCATCACGGCCCTGGTCTTCACCCGCCACGCCGCCCGCTTCAATGCCCTGATGCAAGAGGTAAACCCCGATGCGGGCCTCAATCTGGTACAGGTGCAGGCGCTCGGTCCCGATACCGCCATCATGCTCAAATCCCGCATCGAGGCGGGGGAGTGGGTGGTGATCGTGGGGGATCGCACCTCGGTGACCAAAGAAAAACGGGTGGTCTGGGCCGAGTTTCTCGGGGAGAGGGCGCCCTTTCCTCTGGGCCCCTTTGCCCTGTCGGCGGTGCTCGGCTGCCCCACCTATCTGATGTTCGGGTTGCGCGAGCAGGGGCGTTTTCGGGTCCATTTCGAGCCCTTTGCCGATGGCCTGCCCCTGCCCCGTGCCGAGCGCCAGCAGCGCCTCGAGGCCAGGGTGCAACACTACGCCGACCGGCTGGAATACCACTGCCTGCGGGCGCCGCTGGAGTGGTTCAACTTCTTTGACTTTTGGCATCTGACCGATGAGCAGGATTGAGCAAGGTATGCACGAGATCGTATTCGGGGCCCGTCCCCTCACCATTGAAGAGGTGGTCGCCCTGGCCGAGCGCCGCGCCACCCCGACGCTCAACCCCGAGCCCGCCTTTCGTGCCCGCATCCAGCGCGGGGCCGACTACCTGGACCGGCTGCTGGCCGACGAGGGGGTCATCTACGGGGTCACCACCGGCTACGGTGACTCGGTCACCCGCGCCGTGCCCCTGGATCTGGTCGATGCCCTGCCTTTGCACCTGACCCGTTTCCACGGCTGTGGCCTGGGCGAAAATCTCAGCCCGGCCGCCACCCGCGCCGTGCTGGCCACCCGCCTCAACTCCCTGGCGCAGGGGGTCTCCGGGGTCAGCGTTACCCTGCTCGAGCGCCTCACCTGGCTGCTGGAGCAAGATCTTCTGCCGCGCATTCCCGAGGAGGGCTCGGTCGGTGCCAGCGGCGATCTGACCCCCCTCTCCTATGTGGCGGCGGCCTTGGTGGGAGAGCGCGATCTCTATCGGGACGGCCAGCTGATGGGGGCGGCGGATCTCTATCGGGAGCTCGGCATGAGCCCCCTCAAGCTGCGCCCGAAAGAGGGACTGGCGCTGATGAACGGCACCTCCGTGATGACGGCGCTCGCCTGCCTCGCCTTCGCCCGTTGCGACTACCTGATGCGCCTGTGTACCCGCATCACGGCGCTGGTGAGCGTGGCCATGGAGGGCAACGCCTTCCACTTCGACGAGCGCCTGTTTGCCGCCAAGCCCCACCCGGGCCAGCAGCAGATCGCCGCCTGGCTGCGCGCGGATCTGCAAAGCGGCGAGCTGCCCCACCACAGCAACCGGCTGCAGGACAGATACTCCCTGCGCTGCGCCCCCCACGTCATCGGCGTGGTGGCCGACAGCCTGCCCTGGTGGCGCCAGCTCATCGAAAACGAGCTCAACAGCGCCAACGACAACCCCCTTATCGACGGTGACGGGGAGCATGTGATGCACGGCGGTCACTTCTACGGCGGCCACATCGCCATGGCCATGGACAGCATGAAGGTGGCGGTGGCCAACCTGGCCGATCTGCTCGACCGCCAGCTGGCCCAGCTGGTGGACACCAAGTTCAATCAGGGGCTGCCGAGCAACCTCTCGGGTGCCAGTGAATCGCTGCGCTTCATCAACCACGGCTTCAAGGCGGTGCAGATCGGCGCCTCCGCCTGGACCGCCGAGGCCCTCAAGCACACCATGCCCGCCAGCGTCTTCTCCCGCTCCACCGAGTGCCACAATCAGGACAAGGTGAGCATGGGCACCATCGCGGCCCGCGACGCCCTGCGGGTGCTGACCCTGACCGAGCAGGTGGCCAGTGCCAGCCTGCTGGCTGCGGTGCAGGGGGTGGAGCTGCGTCTCGCCCTGCAGGGCAAGGGGCCAGGCGCCCTTAGCCCGGCGCTGGCTCACACGGTGGAGGCGGTGCGCCGGGATCACCCCTTCCTGACTGAAGATCGCCCGCTGGAGGCCGAGCTGCGCGCCCTGATGGAGCGCCTGCAGGCCCGTCACTACCCGCTCTATGACGAGGTGCCCCATGGCTGAACCCTGGCAACTGAGCGCCGAAGTCGACGTCACAGTCCCGTTTCACGACGTGGACATGATGGCCGTCGCCTGGCACGGCCACTACCTGCGTTACATCGAGCTGGCCCGCTGCGCCCTGCTCGATCGCATCGACTACAACTACCCGCAGATGGAGGCCTCCGGCTACCTCTGGCCGGTCATCGACGTGCGCATGAAGTACGTGGCGCCCCTGCGTTTTGGCCAGACGGTGCGAGTGCGTGCCACCCTGGCGGAGTATCAGAACCGCCTCAAGATTGACTACCTGCTCTACGATCCCGCGACCCATCAACGCACCAGCAAGGGTTACACGGTGCAGGTGGCGGTCAGCAAGGAGAGCGGCGAGATGTGCCTCGCCTCGCCCCGGGTGCTGCTCGACAAGCTGGGGGTGACAGAGTGAGAAAGTGCCTCTGGCTGCTGCTGGCCCTGCTCCCCTGGCCCCTGCTGGCCGGTCAGATCACCCTGGCCGAGGTGCAGCGCCAGCTCACCGCTGCCGATGCCCGCAGCGCCTGCTTCGAGCAGGAGCGCCAGATAAGCGGCCTGAGCCAACCCTTGCGATCCGGCGGCGAGATCCTGCTGGTCAAGGGCCAGGGGCTCTGGTGGCAGCAGCAAAAACCCTTTCCCCTGACCCTGACGCTCACCCCGACCCGCATGGTGCAGCAGTTGCCAGGCCAACCGGCCCAGACCCTGGAAAACCCCCAGCTGCTGGAGTTCAGCAACCTGATGCTGGCCCTGTTTGACCCGAGCGAAGCGGCCCTGGCGAGCTATTTTCGTCACACCCTCACCAGCGAGGGAGAGGAGTGGACCCTGACGCTTGAGCCCATCCGCGCCCCCCTCGACAAGGTCTTCGCCACCCTGGTGCTCACGGGGAGTCATGAGCTCAGGTCGCTGGCCATCCACGACAGGCAGGGGGATGTCACCCTGATCCGCTTTTCCAACTGGCAGCTCAAGCCCCTGCCACTGAGCGCCGAGGAGCAGTCCCGCTTTGATGCTCACTGAACGACACTGGCGCCTGCTGGGGCGGGCCTGGCTGCTGCTCTGCGTGGCGGTCTGCATCGCCCTGGCGCTGGCCCTGCCCCGCGCTCGTTTCAACACCAGCGTGATGGATCTGCTGCCCAAAGAGGAGCATCAGCAGTGGCACCCCGAGCTGCGGGCCGGGCTGCTTGCCAATCTGGACCGGCAGCTGGTGTGGCTGGTGAGCCTGCCCCCTGGCAAGGACGGGGAGGCGGCCGCAACCGGGTGGAGCCGGCGGCTGCAAGCCATCGACGCCCTGGCGCAGGTGAAGGGGGCTCAGCCCGAGCTCGCGGGAGCCTGGCAAGCCTATCTGCAGCAGATGGCGTGGCAGCACCTCACCCCGGCCGCCCGGGCACGGCTGGCGGGGGGCGCCAGCGTCTGGAGCCAGTGGGTGCTGGGGCAGATCTACTCCCCCTTCGGCGGCGTCTCCTGGGCCGAGTGGCAGGCAGACCCCATGTTGCTGACCCGCGCGGCCGTGCTCGAGCAAAAGAGCCCGATGCAGCTTGGCGAACAGGGCTGGTTGAGTGCTCAAGGGCCCGATGGCCGGCGCTGGTATCTGGTGCGCGCCGAGCTCAACCTCTCGGCCTTCGACATGGCCCGTAACCGGCAGCTGCTGGCCGAGCTGACCCGCGCCGAAGATGCGCTGAAACAGGACTACCCCGGGGCCGAGCTGCTGCGTCGCGGCACCCTGTTTTATAGCCAGCACGCCAGCACCCTGGCCGAGCAGGATATCTCCACCATCGGCCTGGGGTCGCTCTTTGGGGTGGTGCTGCTCATCTGGCTGGCGTTTCGCTCCCTGCGGGCCCTGCTGCTCTCCCTGTTGCCGCTGGCCATGGGGATGCTGTGGGGACTCGGCGCCGTGCTGCTGGTGTTTGGGGAGATCCACGTCTTCACCCTGGTGATCAGCACCAGCCTCATCGGCATCTCCATCGACTATGCGCTCCACTTCATGAGCGAGCGGCGCCTGCACGGCCACGAGACGCCGGCCCAGACCCGCGCCCACCTGCTGCCGGGCCTGAGCCTGGCCCTGCTCACCACCCTCATCGGTTATGCCCTGCTCTGGCTCGCCCCCTTCCCGGGGCTGCAGCAGCTGGCGGTCTGCGCCCTGGCCGGCCTGCTGGCCGCCTTCCTGACGGTGCTGCTGCTCTTCCCGGCCTGGCTCGGGGAGTTGTCGCAGGGGCCGCTCCCCATCCGCCGCTGGCAGGCGCGCTGGATTGCCGCCTGGCGCGCGCCTGCAGGCCTGCGCCGCTGGCTGCCGCTGCTGGCGCTCGTCGTCAGCGCCATCGGCGTGAGTCGCCTGGTGGTGGATGACGACATCCAGAAGCTGCAACCCCTGCCGCACCAGTTGCAGGCACAGGAGCGCCAGATCCAGCAGCTGACCGGCCAGCAGGGGGGCATGACCGGCTATCTGGTGGTCGGGCGCGATGGCGAGCAGGCCCTCACCCGCCTCGAGACCCTGGCTGGCCACCTCGAGCAGGCCCGCCAGCGCGGGCAGCTGGATCACTTCGTTGCCATCAGCCAGTGGCTCCCCTCCCGGGCGCGCCAGCAGGGGGACCATCACGCCATCGCGAAGCTGCAACCAGGCGTCATCGCGGCGCTCCAGGGGGCCGGCCTGCCGGTGGAGGCCAAGACGCGCCCCTTCTCGCCGCTCACCCCCGAAGCCTGGCTGGCGAGCCCGGTCAGCGAAGGGAGCCGGTTGCTCTGGCATGCCTTGCCTGACGGCCGGGTCGGCATCTGGGTGCCGCTTGCCGGTATTCACGACGCCGCCGCCCTGGCCAACCTCGCCACCGAACTGGATGGCGTGGTGTGGCAGGATCAGCGCAGCCAGTGGAGCCAGCTCTTCGCCGACTATCGCCTCAAGCTGGCCGAGCTGCTGCTGGTGGCGGTATTGCTGGTGACCGGGCTGCTCTGGCGGCGCGTCGGCTGGCGCGTCGCGGCGCGGATCCTGCTGGTCAACGCCCTGGCCATCGCCATGGGACTGGCCCTGCTCGGTTTCAGCCAGCAGCCGCTGACCCTCTTCGGGGTGCTGGCGCTCGGCCTCATCTTCGGCATCGGCATCGACTACGGCCTCTTCTTCGCCCACTGCGGCGAGGATCCGGGGCGCCAGCAGTCGACCCTGCTGGCCATTTTGCTCGCCCACCTCACCACCCTGCTGGCCTTCGGCCTGCTGGCGCTTAGCCACACCCCGGCCATCGCCGGCTTTGGCATAGTGCTGAGCGGCGGGATCTTTACCGCGTTTTTGTTATCGCCCATGGTGCTGGCCCCGCGGCCGGCTGCGGAGTCATGATGAGATATCTGATGTGTTTGCTGTTGCTGCTGGGCGGCTGCAGCAGCCGGCAGGGGGTGGAGGCCTTTATCGCCCCGAACGTCCCCCTGTCGTTGCCGGCGCCCACCCTGGCCGAGCCTCTCACCCGCCAGCAACTGCTACGGGCCAGCGCCCAGGGCAAGCAGTACCAGCTGCTCACCGCCCTGGAGGCGGGCCCGCAGGGGATCACCCTGGTCGGCCTGATGCCCACCGGGGCACGCCTGTTCAAGGTGCGTTACGATCGAAGCGGCATTCATAGCGAGCGCCTGCTGCCTCTGCCGGGTAACGCCCTGCCGCCCCCCGCCCAGGTGCTGGCGGATGTCATGCTCTGCTACTGGCCCGTGGCCGACTGGCAGCCCCGCCTGCCCGCCGGCTGGCAGCTCAAGGACGAGGGAGATGTCCGGCGCCTCACCGACCCCGCCGGAGAGCTGGTCACCGAGATCCACTATCAAACCTGGCAGGGCCAGCGCGAGCCGGTCAGCCTGACCCAGCACCGCTTCGGCTATGCCCTGACACTGGAGAGCCTGGCCCCATGACCCTCTACATTCACGCCTACAGCCTCATCAATGCCCTCGGCCGCGGCAAGGCGGCGGTGTGCGACGCCCTGAGTGCGTGGCATAGCCGGGGTGAGAGCCCCCTTGATAAAGAGCGCTGGACCCTGGTCGATGGCCGCACCTCGCCGGTGGGGCGGGTGAGCGATCCGCTGCCCGAGGTGGCGCAGCCCCGCCACGACTCGCGCAACAACCAATTGCTGCTCGCCGCCCTGGCCGATATCGACGCCGAGGTGAGCGCGGCCATCAGCCGGGTGGGCGCGGATCGGGTAGCCCTGGTGCTCGGCACCAGCACCTCCGGCATCGGCGAGGCCGAGGAAGCCGTGGCGGCGCAGCTAAGAGGTGAAGCGATGTCGCCCCGCTTCGACTATGCCCAGCAGGAGCTGGGATCCCCGTCGACCTTTCTTGCCGAGCATCTGGGCATACTGGGACCGGCGATGACCCTCTCGACCGCCTGTTCGTCGAGCGCACGGGCCTTTATCACGGCGCGCCGCCTGCTCGAGAGTGGCCAGGCCGATATGGCCCTGGTCGGCGGCGCCGACGCCCTGTGCGGCCTCACCCTGAACGGTTTCGACAGCCTGGAGTCCTTGAGCGAGCGGCGCTGCCGTCCGTTTGCTGCGGGGCGCGACGGCATCAACATCGGCGAAGGAGCGGCCCTGTTTCTGGTGAGCCGCGATCCCGCCCCCCTGGCCCTGCTGGGGGATGGGGAGTCGTCGGATGCCTGGCACATCTCGGCGCCGCACCCGCAAGGGGAAGGGGCCGAGCGGGCCATGCGCATGGCGCTGGCGCGCGCCGGTCTCGAGGCCGAGCGCATCGACTACGTCAACGCCCACGGTACCGCCACCCGTCTCAATGACGAGATGGAGAGCCTGGCCCTGTCGCGCCTCTTCCCCCACGGGGTGGCGGTGAGCTCTACCAAGGTGCTGACCGGCCACACCCTGGGGGCGGCCGGGGCCACCGAGGCGGCCCTTTGCTGCCTGCTCCTGGAGCGCGCCCTGCCGCTGCCCCCGCAGGGGGAAGCGCAAGACCCGCGCCTGGCCCCGCTGACGCTGGTCAGGGAGGCCGGGGCGTCCCGCATCATCATGTCCAACTCGTTTGCCTTCGGTGGCAACAACGTCAGCCTTATCTTTGGCAAAGAGGCGCCATGACTTTTCCTCCCATAGAACAACTGCTGCCCCACCAGGCGCCCATGTTGCTGCTCGATCGCGTCATTGCGTCTGATCCCCAGAGCATCAGCTGCGAGACCCGGGTGGGGGAGCGGCACGCCCTGCTGCTCGATGCACAGGGCAATCTGCCCGGCTGGTGCGGCATCGAGCTGATGGCCCAGGCCATCGCCGCCTGGGCCGGCTTGCAGGCGCATCAGCGTAGCGAGCCGGTGCGCATCGGCATGCTGCTCGGCACCCGCAAATACGAGAGCCAGCTGCCCACCTTTGCCGCCGGCAGCCTGCTGCGCATCGAGGCGCACTGCCTGCTGCAGGACGCCGGCATGGCCAGCTTCGAGTGCCGCATCCTGCAAGGTGAGACCCTGTGCGCCAAGGCGCGCCTGAGCACCTACCAGCCCACGGCGGCCCAACTGACAGATTTACTGGAGCAGAAACAATGAACTCGACCGTATTGGTAACCGGCGCCAGCAAGGGGATTGGCCGGGCCATCGCCCTGAAACTGGCCGCCGACGGCTTTGCCGTGGTGGTCCACTATCACGGGGATCAGCAGGGCGCCCAAGGGACCCTCGATGAGATCGTCGCCCAGGGCGGGAGCGGGCGCCTGATCCAGTTCGATATCGGCGACAGGGAGCAGTGCCGTGCGCGCCTCGAGGCCGACATCGAGCAGCACGGCGCCTACTACGGCGTGGTCTGCAACGCCGGTATCGTGCGCGACGGCGCCTTCCCGGCCCTGACGGACGGGGAGTGGGACGACGTCATCCACACCAACCTCGACGGCTTCTATAACCTGCTCAAGCCCTGCATCATGCCGATGATCGGGCTGCGCCGCGGCGGGCGCATCGTCACCCTGTCGTCGGTCTCCGGCATCATGGGCAACCGTGGCCAGGTGAACTACAGCGCCTCCAAGGCGGGCCTCATCGGCGCCACCAAGGCGCTGGCACTGGAGCTGGCCAAGCGGCGTATTACGGTCAACTGCGTGGCCCCCGGCCTTATCGACACCGGCATGGTGAGTCCCGAGGTAGAGAGCGAGGCACTCAAGATGATCCCCCTCAAGCGGATGGGACAGGCGGACGAGGTGGCGGGTCTGGTCTCCTACCTGATGTCCGACATCGCCGGCTACGTGACCCGGCAAGTGATTTCCATCAACGGAGGCCTGATATGAACCGACGTGTCGTCGTCACCGGCATGGCCGGTGTGACCGCCTTTGGCAACGACTGGGCCCGCGTGAAGGCGCGCCTGCAGGCAGGACGCAGCGCCGTGGTAACCATGCCCCAGTGGGCCGTCTACGACGGGCTCAACACCCGGCTGGCGGCCCCCATCACCGATTTCTCCCTGCCGGCCCACTATCCGCGCAAGAAGACCCGCGCCATGGGTCGCGTCTCAGAGATGTCTACCGTCGCCACCGAGCTGGCGCTGGAGCAGGCCAGGCTGCTGAGTGATCCTGTGCTGACCGATGGCCGCACCGGCATCGCCTACGGCTCCTCCACCGGCAGCACGGCCCCCATCAGCGCCTTTGGCGCCATGCTCAACGACAAGACCACCGCCAGCATCACCGCCACCACCTATGTGCAGATGATGCCCCATACGGCGGCGGTCAATACCGGTCTCTTCTTCGGCCTGCGCGGTCGGGTCATCCCCACCTCCAGCGCCTGCACCTCCGGCAGCCAGGGGATTGGGTATGCCTATGAGGCGATCCGTCACGGCTACCAGACAGTGATGGTGGCGGGCGGCGCCGAGGAGCTCTGCCCGTCGGAGGCCGTGGTGTTCGACACCCTGTTCGCCACCAGTCAGCTCAACGACACCCCCGAGCTTAGCCCGCGCCCCTTTGACCGGGATCGCGACGGTCTGGTCATCGGTGAGGGGGCCGGCACCCTGGTGCTGGAGGAGCTGGAGCACGCCCTCTCGCGCGGCGCCCCCATCATCGCCGAGCTGGTGGGCTTTGCCACCAACTGCGACGCGGCCCACGTCACCCAGCCCCAGAGCCAGACCATGCAGCTGTGCATGCAGATGGCGCTGGATCAGGCAGGGCTGACCCCCGAGCAGATCGGTTACATCAGTGCCCATGGCACCGCCACCGAGCGCGGCGACATTGCCGAGAGCCAGGCGACCGCCGCCATCTTCGGTGACCAGACCCCCATCTCGTCTCTCAAGAGCTACTTCGGCCACACCCTGGGAGCCTGCGGCGCCATCGAGGCCTGGCTCGCCCTGGAGATGATGCACGATGGCTGGTTTGCCCCAACCCTCAACCTCGCCCACCCGGATCCCGCCTGTGCCCCCCTCGATCACATCACGGGGGCGGGCCGCGAGCTGCCGGAGATCGAATACCTGATGTCCAACAACTTCGCCTTTGGTGGCATCAACACCTCCCTCATCTTCCGGCGCTGGCCACACGCCTGAGGGAAGTGACACCATGAAAAGAGGGCCGTTCGGCCCTCTTTTTTATTCCAGAATGGTGCGGGCGCCCAGAGGCTGCGCCGGCCGGTTGTTGGGGTGGTGCATCACCGCTTTGAAGGCGTCGATCTGTGCCTGACTGGCGGTGACGGGGTGCTTGAGCACCAGCCAGCGCACCCCCTCGCTGCAGGGTGGCGTGGTGAGCGAGCCGTTGAAGCGATAGTAATCGAGGTTCCGGGGTAGCAGGGCTCGCACATCGAGGGGCCGAGTCAGGGTAGCCGTCGTGCCTGATTGCGTCGGGATCTGACGCCATGCCGTGGTGAGCAGGGGATTGCCTGCCCCCACCTCGAACATGACCGCCAGCACCAGCAGCGCCCCTTGCTCGCTGGCGTGGACCAGGTGCGCCTCGAGGGGATAGTGGCGACCCTGGATCAGGTTTTCGCTCGGGGCGTGAAAGTGAAACTGTTTGAGGGTGAAGGCTTGCCCGTCCAGGGTGAGCGTGCTGCCCGGGGCATAGTCGACCTGTATCGTGTGACCATTGTTGACCAGGGCAGTGGCCCCCGTCTGGTAGTGGAGGGTGAGCGGCGCCAGGGCCGATTTGATGGTGCCCTTGATGTCGACCGGTGACTGGTTGTGGCCGCTGCAGGCGGCAAATTCCGGGGTGAGGCTGGCCCAGTGCTCGGGCCCTTCGGCGCCGGCGTAGCCCCAGTGGGGGGCGGCGAAGGTGGTGGAGGAGAGCAGCAGTGTCGTGGTGAGCCAGCAGGCGTTGATCTTCATATCCCTATCCGATAACAAAAATGAGCGTGCCTCCACGAGGGAGGAGTGAGTGAGGTGACCATGTATTGTGGTTATGATGGGGTACTACCCCCAAGGGGGTGATCGATGATGCGTGAAAAGGGGAGGGTGCGATACGAACTCAATTAATCGAGGTGGCTTGTTTGATTAAATTGGTGCCAAGTGGGCCGGCTGCGAAAGCGGTGGGCTAAACCAAGCAGTATCTCACTTATCAACTCGCTGATTTAAAGCATATTAACGTCTGTTCAGCCGGATATCGGGGGCCAGTCACAGTTTCGAAATGTGTAAAAAAACTGCAATTGATGCACTGGTCTGATCTCGTGTCAAATTGCTCCGCCTACTAAACTGGAGCAATACAAAAATGATAAAAATCAATAAATTGGTTCTGGCTGTCACCCTCTCTCTCGGCTCCGCCCCCCTGCTGGCGGCGGGCTTTGCCTGTGGAGAGCATGTGCGCTTCGGCATTCCGTCCGAATCGAGTCAGAAGTTGTGTCGTGTCGGCTATGCGGTCGGCTACAACTATGACTACAAGGTCGCTGACTGGGTCTCTTACCAGATGACCAGCGAGAGCGCCCAGGGCCCGACCAAGCGTAAAGATGCCTTCGCCGAGGACAAGGAGATCCCGGTGGCCTACCGTGCCACCCTGGCCGATTACAAACGCTCTGGCTATGACCGTGGCCACCAGGCTCCGGCTGCCGACATGGCCGCCACCGCCACCACCATGAAGCAGAGCTTCTTGCTCTCCAACATGACGCCGCAACTGCCCGCCCTCAACCAGAAGGCGTGGCGCATCCTGGAGGAGAAGGTGCGTAACTGGGCCATCGCCCGTGGCGATGTCCAGGTCATCACTGGCCCCATCTTCACCGGCAACGAGGACTCCATCGGTAATGGGGTCGGCATCCCGAGTGCCTACTACAAGGTGGTGATGGATCCCTACCGCCTGCAGGCCATCGCCTTCATCCTGCCCCAGGAGGATGTGCCCATGAGCCAGCTGGCCAACTACCGTGTCTCGGTACGCGATGTGGAGCAGCAGACCGGTCTCGACTTCTTCAGTGACCTGCCCTACGACCAGCAGGATACCCTGGAAGAGCGTGTCTCCCCCATGTGGAGCGACCGCTGAGCTGAATAGGGGCTGTATGGTACAGCCCCGGTTTAGCTTCAGGGAGTAGAATGGCCCTCCATTTTCCGGAGGGCTTTTTCTTGTCCAAGTACGCTTTCATGTTGGCCACGCTGCTGGCCGCCCCGCAGGCTCTGGCCGACGATCAGTTCACCCTGGGTCGTACCATATTGCTCGGCATGGGGGACAGGGGGGCCGTCATCCCGCTGGTGCTCTGCCGCCCCACCAAGTACGTCAAGGTCAAGGCCGAGCGGGAGCTGACCCTGGATCGGTTGGTGGTGACCTATGGGGACGATCGCACTCGTACCGTGCGTTTTGACAGGGAGATGGACAAGGAGCAGGAGACAGAGTGGAAATCTCTGGGCACCCGTCGCTGCGTCAAGAAGATCGAGGTCTATGGCAACGCGGAAGGGAGCAAGGCCGGGGTCAAGGTCTTCGGCCGCCGCTGAGTCGAGACAAGAAGAGCGCCTGATGGCGCTCTTTCTCATTTCTTGGGGCGAAACGGCTTGATGACGCTCTCGTCACACTCCAGACGGGGCCCCTCCATCAGATCGATGCAGTAGGGGATGGCGGGGAAGACGGCGTCGAGGCACTCGCGGATCGACTTGGGCTTGCCCGGCAGGTTGACGATCAGAGTGTCACCGCGCAGGCCTGCGGTCTGGCGCGAGAGGATGGCGGTGGGTACAAACTTGAGGGACTCGGCGCGCATCAGCTCCCCAAAGCCCGGCATCATGCGATCGCACACCGCCTCGGTAGCTTCCGGGGTCACGTCACGTTTGGCTGGCCCCGTGCCCCCCGTGGTGACGATGAGGCAGCACTCCTCCTCGTCTGCCAGGGCAGTCAGGGTCTGCTCTATCAGGGGCTGCTCGTCGGGGATGAGGCGATAGACGGGCTCCCACTCCGAGCTCAGGTAGGCGCTCAGGGTATCTATGATGGCTTGTCCCGACAGATCCTCGTAGACACCGGCACTGGCGCGGTCGCTGACGGTGACGATACCGATTCTGGTTCTCTGTGATTTCACTCTCATGCTCCTCCCGTTTCGTGGCGGCCACACCTTAGCACGCAGGCCCTGTGCCGGCCCAGTCTCGGCTGTGTACATGTATGCAAAATGGTCTATTTGACGCGGCTTTAGAGAAAGATGGTCTAACCGTAAGCAGAGGGGAGGGGAAGAGGTAACTTATTGAATAAATAATGTTTTATGGGCTGGAATTAAAAGAGGTTGCGAAGTGGGGAAACGTCTGGCTCCGGGGGGGAATTGCCCTGCTGCGCCGCCCATGCTGTATTGCTCGTTAAGTGAACAGACGAAGTGCATCCGGCCGGGTGCCCCGACATGGGAGGGAGCTTATGTCGCTGCCGGATTTCGATACCCTCAAGGCCATGGCCGAGGAAGATGAAGCCGCACTGGATGCGTTGCTTCACGAGCAGGTGGAGGCGCTGGTGGCGGCGGCCCACCCCCAGTTTCAAGAGCGGCTGCGCGGCCTGCAGTTCGAGATCGACTGTCAGAAGCGGCTGGCTCGCAATCCCATCGACCGCTGTGTGCGCCTCTCTCGCATGATGCACAGCCGTTGCTATCAGCTGCACGAGACATTGCGCAACCTGCAGCACAATCAGCTGGAGTTGCCCGAGCCCGATGCCCCCTGCGAGGTGGTGGAGCTCAAGACCTGGCGCCATAAAAAACGGCCGACATGATGTCGGCCGTTTCGCAGGATCAGTGATCGACCCAGACAAACTTGAGGATAAAGAGCAGGGCCACGGCCAGCACGCAGGGGTTCACCTCGCGCCAGCGGCCGGTGCCCGCCTTCATCACGCAGTAGGAGATAAAGCCCACGGCGATCCCCTCGGTGATGGAGAAGCTGAACGGCATCATGACGGTGGTCATGAAGGCCGGTACGGCCTCGGTCAGATCGTCCCACTCTACCCGGGTCAGCTCCGAGCACATCAAGACCCCCACATACATCAGGGCGCCGGCGGCGGCATAGGCCGGTACCATGGCGGCGAGGGGGGAGAAGAAGATGGCGAGCAGGAACAGCAGACCCACCACCACGGCGGTCAGGCCGCTGCGTCCACCCACGGCGACCCCGGAGCTGCTCTCGATATAGGCGGTCACGGAGGAGGTGCCCATAAAGGCGCCGCCCACCGAGCTGACACTGTCCACCATCAGGGCCTGCTTCATACGCGGGAAGTGTCCCTTGTCGTCGGCCAGCTTGGCACGGTTGGTCACCCCGATCAGGGTGCCCGATGAATCAAAGAGATTGACCAGCATAAAGGAGAAGATGACGCCGGCCAGGCCGATGTCGAGCGATCCCATCAGATCGAGTTGGCCGAACACCGGCGTGATGCTCGGCGGCAGGGAGACCAGGCCCTGGAAGGTGACATCACCGAAGGCCCAGCCCAGGGTGGTGGTGACGGCGATGGCGATCAGCACAGCCGAGTGGATCCCCTTGGAGGAGAGAATACAGATGAGGAAGAAGCCCAGCGCCCCCAGCAGGCAGGGGAGGGAGGTGAGTTTGCCCACAGTCACCATGGTGGCCGGGCTCGCCACCACCATGCCGGCGTTGTGCATGCCGAGCAGGGCGATCAACAGGCCAATGCCGGCGGTGATGCCGACCCGCAGGGAGAGCGGAATGTTACCGATGAGCCAGTAGCGGACCCGAAACAGGGTGAGGATCAGCAGACCCACGGCGCCCCAGAAGATGGTGCCCATGCCCACCTGCCAGGAGTAGCCCATGCCGCCGACCACCACGAAGGCGAAAAAGGCGTTGAGACCCATGGCCGGCGCCAGGGCGATGGGCAGGTTGGCGAGCAGACCCATCAGTATGCTGCCGATACCGGCGATGAGGCAGGTGGTGACGAACACGGCCTGGGTGTCCATGCCCGCATTGGAGAGGATCTGCGGGTTGACGAACACTATGTAGACCATGGTGAGGAAGGTGGTGATGCCGGCGATCACCTCGGTTCTGGCATCGGTGGCGTGGGCCTTGAGGCCAAAGAGGCGCTCGAGCAGGCCGCCACGGGCGTGTTGGGGTTGACTCATCTCTATTGTTACCAATGATTTCGTGTGTGGGGGGCGGCCACCCGGGGTGGCCGACCGCGCATTTTGGCACAGATGAGGGGTGACCCCAAAACAGAAAAGGGAGTGAGATGAGCGAGGGGTAAACGTTTTTCTGGCGGATTCCCGCTTTATCAGGGGAGTGAGTCCAGGTAGCGCTCCACCAGCATGGCCAGGGTCTCGTCGATGCGCTCCTTGAGGTGGTCGAGATCGCAGCCGGCCCGGTGCAGGTATTGATCCGCCTGATCCTCGCTCATGCGACGGCCGGCCAGGTGAAACTCCATCTCGTCGAGCTTCTTGTCGTGGCGCGGTACGATTTCCCAGTTGAGCAGGTCGGGCTCGAGGCGGGGAAAGACCTGCATGGCGAGGGTGCAGAAGGTGTCGATATGCTGCTTGCCTTCCGGCCCCAGACAACCGGGTTCGACCCGAAACAGCAGGGTGAGTTTGGGCACAGACATGATGACCTCGTGAAGCTGGGTTATTCCCGACATTATGGCAGCAATAAGAAGGGGAGCCGAGGCTCCCCTTGCAAGATCGCCGTGGCAATCCCTTATTTGGTGATGCGCTTGTACTTGGCGCGATGCGGTTGGACCGCTTCGGCACCATAGGTCTTCTTCTTCCACTCTTCGTATTCGGTAAAGTTACCTTCGAAGAATTCGATCTTGCCCTCGTCCTGATAGTCCAGGATGTGGGTGGCGATACGGTCGAGGAACCAGCGATCGTGGGAGATGACCATGGCACAACCGGGGAACTCCAGCAGGGCGTTCTCCAGGGCGCGCAGGGTTTCGATGTCCAGATCGTTGGTCGGTTCATCGAGCAGCAGCACGTTGCCGCCGGTCTGCAGCAGCTTGGCCAGATGCAGACGACCCCGTTCACCCCCGGAGAGCTCGCCGACCCGCTTCTGCTGATCGGAGCCCTTGAAGTTGAAGCGGCCGATGTAGGCGCGGCTCGGGAACTCGTAGTTGCCGATGCGCAGGATATCCTGACCGTCGGCCACCTCTTCGAACACCGTCTTCTTGTCGTTCATCTGGTCGCGGAACTGATCCACCGAGGCCAGCACTACGGTCTCGCCCAGGGTGATGGCGCCGCTGTCCGGCTGCTCCTGGCCCGACATCATGCGGAACAGGGTCGACTTACCGGCACCGTTGGGACCTATGATGCCGACGATGGCCCCCTTGGGAATGGTGAACGACAGATCGTCGATCAGCACCCGATCCCCGTAGGATTTGCGCAGGTTGGCCACTTCCACCACCTTGTCGCCGAGACGCGGCCCGGGCGGAATGAACAGCTCGTTGGTCTCGTTACGCTTCTGGTAGTCGTTGGTGTTGAGCTCCTCGAAGCGAGCCATACGGGCCTTGGACTTGGCCTGGCGACCCTTCGGATTTTGGCGAACCCACTCCAGCTCCTTCTCGATGGACTTGCGACGAGCCGCTTCGGTGCTGGCCTCCTGGGCCAGACGAGCGTCTTTTTGCTCCAGCCAGGAGGAGTAGTTGCCTTCCCACGGGATACCTTCGCCGCGGTCCAGCTCCAGGATCCAGCCTGCCACGTTGTCGAGGAAGTAACGGTCGTGGGTGATGGCCACGACGGTGCCCTCGTAGTCGTGCAGGAAGCGCTCCAGCCAGGCCACGGACTCGGCGTCCAGGTGGTTGGTCGGCTCGTCGAGCAGCAGCATGTCCGGCTTTTCCAGCAGCAGGCGGCACAGGGCGACCCGGCGACGCTCACCCCCGGAGAGGTGCTTGATCTGGGCATCCCAGGCGGGCAGACGCAGGGCGTCGGCGGCGCGCTCGAGCTGGTTGTCCACGTTGTGGCCGTCGTGAGCCTGGATGATGGCTTCCAGCTCACCCTGCTCCTTGGCCAGCTTGTCGAAGTCTGCGTCCGGATCGGCGTAGGCGGCATAGACCTCGTCGAGGCGGGCCATGGCGCGCTTCACATCACCCATCGCCTCTTCGACGGCGTCGCGTACGGTCTGCTCCGGATCCAGCTTCGGCTCCTGGGGCAGGTAGCCGATCTTGATGCCGGGCTGCGGGCGGGCTTCCCCTTCGATCTCGGTGTCGAGCCCGGCCATGATGCGCAGCAGGGTGGACTTACCGGCGCCGTTCAGACCCAAGACACCAATCTTGGCGCCCGGGAAGAAGGAGAGGGAGATGTTTTTGAGGATATGACGCTTGGGCGGCACGACCTTGCCGACCCTGTTCATGGTGTAAATAAATTGAGCCATTGGCTAATTCTCTTTGGTTTCAGTGCGTTGGCTGTGATGCCCTCGCTCTGGGGCCGGGGTGGGGCCGGGGGCTGGCCCCGGTTCCAAAAAACCCGTCGATTGTAAACCAAGGGGGAAGGGGGGGCAAAGCGGCCCCGTCGGCTCAGAATGATAATCCTCCCTATCAAAGTGAGCGGGTGATAGGGCCTCCCGCCCGCTTTCTGTGAGCCGGGGCTCACTTCTCGAGTGAGCAGAGAGGGCATGACCCTTGCTGTAAAGCCCCGGTGCCTGCCTCGGGCAGGTCAAGTCACCGGGACCCCCAAGGAGTATCCCATGAGAGTGAATCCCTCCCCTGTGGATCAGGAGGACGAAGTCGAGGCCCTGCTGCCCGCCGGTCAATTGCTGACCCTGGGACTGCAGCACGTGTTGGTCATGTATGCGGGGGCGGTCGCCGTGCCCCTGGTCATCGGCGGCAGCCTGGGGCTGCCCAAGGAGCAGATCGCCTTTCTCATCAGCGCCGATCTCTTCTGCTGCGGCATAGTGACCCTGCTGCAGTGTCTCGGGATAGGGCGCTTCGCCGGCATCCGGCTGCCGGTCATCATGTCGGTGACCTTCGCGGCCGTCATGCCCATGCTGGCCATAGGGGCGGATCCCAATCTCGGGCTCAACGGCATCTTCGGTGCCACCATAGCGGCCGGGGTGCTCTCGACCCTCTGCGTCCCCCTGATCGGGCGGCTCATGCCCCTCTTTCCCAACCTGGTGACCGGGGTGGTGATCACCTCCATCGGGGTGAGCATCATGGGGGTGGGGATCGACTGGGCCGCCGGCGGGCGTGGCAACCCCGACTACGGGGATCCCCGCTACATAGGGGTGAGCATGGCGGTGTTGCTCTTCATCCTGCTGGTGACCCGCTTTGCCAAAGGATTTATGGCCAATGTCTCCGTACTGCTCGGCATCCTCTTCGGCTTCGCCATCGCCATCATGATGGGGGAGGTGAGCTTCGCCGGCCTGCAGGAGGCGGCCTGGTTCTCCCCCATCCGCCCCTTCGCCTTCGGCTGGCCCACCTTCGATCCCATCGCCATCATCACCCTGACCGTGGTCATGCTCATCACCTTCATCGAGTCCATGGGCATGTTTATGGCACTGGGGGAGATAGTGGGTCATCCGACCCGGCGTGGCGACATAGTGCGTGGTCTGCGGGTCGACGGGATTGGTACCGTGATAGGGGGGCTCTTCAACAGCTTCCCCCACACCTCGTTTTCGCAAAACATCGGCCTGGTGGGGGTGACGGGCGTCCACAGTCGCTGGGTCTGCGTCATGTCCGGTGGGATCTTGCTGCTCTTCGGTCTGGTACCCAAGATGGCGGTGGTGATCGCCTCGGTGCCGAGTTTCGTCATGGGCGGCGCTGGGATCGTCATGTTTGGCATGGTGCTGGCGACCGGCATCCGCATCCTCTCCCGGGTGGACTACAGCCACAACCGCTACAACGCCTATGTGGTGGCCATCAGCCTGGGGCTGGGTCTGATCCCCTCCTTCTCGCCTCACTTCTTCGCCCGTTTCCCCGGCTTCCTGCAGCCCCTGCTTCACAGCGGCATACTGCTGGCAACCGTATCGGCGGTGCTGCTCAACCTCT
Source organism: Aeromonas sp. R6-2 (assembly GCF_040908155.1). Lineage (NCBI taxonomy): Bacteria > Pseudomonadati > Pseudomonadota > Gammaproteobacteria > Aeromonadales > Aeromonadaceae > Aeromonas > Aeromonas sp. R6-2. Next base: position 42,032 of record NZ_JBFODE010000059.1, read on the forward strand.
ATTTCAACGGTTATCGGCGCAAGGAGGCACCGGCAGCGGTGGAGGCCGAGGCCTCAGTGTGAGGATTGCCCGGCGTAGTAGAGCACCCGCTGCACATAGTCCCGGGTCTCGGGGTAGGGGGGGATGCCGCCGTAGCGGGTCACCGCCTTCTCGCCGGCATTATAGGCGGCGCTGATGCGAACCCAGTCCTGCCCAAACTCTCCCTCGAGCCACTTGAGGTAGGCCATGGCGCCACGAATGTTCTGTTCGGGATCGAACGGTTTGGTCACGCCGAAGCGGGCCTGGGTCTCGGGGATGAGCTGCATCACCCCCTGAGCCTGCTTGGGAGAGACGGCAAGGGGATTGAGGTTGGACTCGGTGATGGCGATGGCCAGCGCCAGCCTGGGATCGACCCTGTGGCGCAGGGCTGCCTTGCGGATCTGCTCGGCCAGCTGCTGTTTGGCAAGGGACTGGCGGGCGATGTAGTGCTCCATGTCGAACGGGGTGCCGGGTTGTACCCAGGGGGTGCCGCCACCGCCGGCACCGCAACTGCCGAGGGGGGCGTTGCCGACCCTGTCGTTGTAGTAACGGCCCGCCTGTTGGCTCCCCAGTCGCATCGCCATGGCAAGGTAGGCGTTGGCCCGGCGCGGACTGCGGATCTCGCCCGGCCCGCGGGCCAGCAGGCGGCCGATGCGAAAGTAAGCCTCCGGATTACCGAGGCGTGCCGCGGCGCAATAGTAAGCGATGGCCTGGTGCGGATCGCTGCGCTCCAGGGCCGCACCCTGACGCAGGGCGGTCGCGACCCTGGGGGGTTGGCGAAAGGTCTCGGCGTGCAGGGGAGAAGCACCGATCAGCAGCAGAAGCGAGCCCCAGAAGAGGATGCGATCCATGGGTCTGTTCTCTTGGTGTTGTCCAAGAAACATAGGTCGTCATCGCGGACGTCGCTATCCGGGCAGTGGATCGTGTGGTTATGTGCCGGAAACCCAGAGAACTAAATATTCTGGAACTCCCTTAGAAGGGGTGGTGGTAGTCCTGTTTCGGGGAGTCCAGGGTGCGGATGACGTGGCGCACCTCGAGCAGCGTCCAGAGGGTGGCCTGGCCCAGCATGGCCAGCAGGGGGAGCAGTTCGTGGGTGGTTTGCAAGGTCAGGGCGGCGAGCAGGGTACCCAGGGGTAACAGGCGACGAATCATGGGTTCACTCCATTGAATCAGGTTCCTTCAGTCTTCTTTTAGGTACTACCCGATTCGGGGAGGCGAGTCCAGCGCTTCATCCCCTGCCATATCTTGGTGCAATAGCTGTAACGTAAAAAATACACGCCCCATTTTGGGGCGTTTTGGTGTCGGCTTGTGATCTTGCTCACCGAAAATAGACTCGGAAACCATAACGAGATCCTGATGACAGGATCCAGTGCTGTGCCCCTTTTACTTCGCCGCCAACAGGAACACGTTATGGATAACCGCACTCACCCTCTGCATGAGGATCTGCTCGCCCTGCTGACCGCCTCGGGTTTCGTCTCCCTTGGCATCTATCTGTTTCATCAGGTGGGTCTACTGACCGGCGGCACTGCCGGCCTGGCCCTGTTGCTGCAAAAAATGACCGGATTGAGCTTTGGCCTGATCTTTTTCGGCATCAATCTTCCCTTCTACGCCCTGGCCTGGCTCAGGATGGGGCCGCGTTTTACCCTTAACACCTTCATCTCGGTGGCGACCGTCTCCTGGGTGACCGATCACCTCAACGCCGTATTGCAGATTGGCAAGATCGAGCCCGTCTATGCGGCTCTCATCGGCGGCACCCTGATCGGCATGGGGCTGCTCATCATGTTCCGTCACAAATCGAGCCTCGGGGGCTTCAACATACTGGCGCTCTTTATTCAGGAGAGGTTCGGCCTTCGGGCGGGCAAGCTGCAAATGGGGCTCGATTGTGCCATCGTCATCGCCTCCTTCTTCGTGGTGCCGCTCTGGATCCTGCTGCTGTCCGTGGTCGCCGCCATCATCTGTAACCTGGTGTTGACGCTCAACCACAGGCCGGGGCGCTATCAGTTGGCCTGATGGTGTCGCGGCTCGGGGGGAAACAGGGTGTGCAGCCGGTGATCGGGCAGCGGGGAGGAGAGTCCCCAGCGCACCCGGTGGCGCAGCAGATTGCCCTGGGCCTCGAGCCGGCTCAAGATCTGGTTGAAGGCGTTGAGCCTGGCTTCGCTCACCCGTTCCCGGTTGAAGGCGATGTAGTAGTTGGCCTCGTGGCTCTTCTTCCAGAGCCGGATCTGTGACTCCCCGTTGAGGTTGAGCCGATGCAGGGCCACATCGATGTTCGAGAAGTAGAGGCTGTAGCGCCCCTGTCGCTCCAGCTTGAGCAGGCTGGCATAGTCGTCGTTGACGTTGAGGTCGAGGCGCATCGGCGGCAGCCCTTGCTGGCGCAATGCCGCATCCAGATGGCGTAGCAGGGTCTCGCTAAACGAGCCCTTGGTCACCCCGATCCGCTCGTCACCCAGTCGGGCCAGGGTAAGAGGCCTGTCTGTCTCCTCACCGCGGGCGAAGATGCCCCAGCTCGCCTTGCACAGGGGGAGCGAGTAGCGCAGGGTCCTGGCTCTTGTCTCACTCCAGGCGAGGGGGAACATGCCGTCGGCTTCCCCCAGCTCCAGTTGCTTGCGTGCCCTCAGATTGGGCAGCAGGGTGATCTGGCACCCCTCCGGCCAGTAGTTGCACGCCTCTTTGACCATCTCTACCGTGGCCCCTGCCGGTTGATGGTCACTGCCGGCAAAGCTGTAGGGGGCGAACTCCTGCACCACCAGGCGCAGGGGGGCCGCAAGGCAGAGGGGCGAGAGAGTCCAGAGCAGCAACAGACGACCTAGCATGGGGCACGACTCCATGAGTGATTCCCTAGCAGTATGGATGAGAAAGTCTAATCTAACCCACCCTCGATGGACACTTGGTTAAGTGAGTAAAATCACTGACAGAGGTACATCATGACCAAAGCAACGATCGAACAGAAAACACCCAGAACCCGTTACTCTCAGCAATACAAGGAAGAAGCCTTGGCTCTGGCCGAGCGCGTAGGAATGAGCAAGGCCGCCATCCAATTAGGCCTCAAAGAAGCCCAGCTCTACGCTTGGCGCACCAAGGCCAAGCAACTCATGGATACGGGGGAGCGCGAGCAGCAACTCGCCGATGAAAATGTCCGACTCAAGCGCCAACTGGCTGAGCAAGCAGAAGAGTTGGCCCTGGTAAAAAAAGCCGCCGCGTACTTTGCCAAACACCTGAAGTG